>NZ_PDDL01000083.1:0-15068 GCF_020833785.1 Kocuria sp. CCUG 69068 | reverse complement strand
CGGCCGGGCCGCGATCCGCAGCACCCCGGGCACCGCGGCGCCCTGGCCCCGGGCGGTGAGGGCGGGGACCGCCCGCACCAGCCCGGTGTCGGCGCCGAAGGTGGACAGGGTGGTGGCGATCGCCAGCACGGCCACCACCTGGAAGAACTGACCGGCCGCCGCCGCGCCCGAGGCGTTGGAGACCACCAGCGTGGCGGCGAAGGCGAGGCCCGCGCCGGTGACCACGAAGGCGAAGGTCAGCGAGCCCGAGCGCGCCAGCGGCTGCGCGCTCACAGCCCCTCCCCGTAGCGCCGGGAGCGCAGCAGCACGGCCAGGCTCAGGCTGATCAGGATGAACTGCACCGCGTCGAGGCCGTAGTAGGTGAAGAACAGGCACGCGGCCACGGGCGCGGAGTGCACGAGCAGCCCGGTGGTGGTGCGGACCTTCAGCGTCAGCAGCGTGGTCCCGTGCAGGTAGGCCACGAACAGGCCCAGGCCCACGAGCCCGTAGCAGAACATGAGGGTCCAGACGTAGCCCTGAGTGCCCATCTCGATGCCGACGGTCTCGTCGTACAGCGGCGCCCCGTAGCCGAGCAACGGGGAGTCCAGGGTGGCCAGGAACGTGTCCCGGTACAGGTCGGAGCGGGTGCCCGTGCTGTCGCTGTACTCCTGGCGGCCCAGGATCCGTTCGACGGCGCCGCTGGCCACGAGCCACCCGCCGACGGCGGCCGTGCCGGCGACCCCGGCCAGGGCCACCCCGATCCGGCCCCGCAGGACCATCCGGACCATGACGTAGCCCAGCGCCACCGCGATGCCGAGGAACATGCCCCGGTTGGTGGTCGCCACGGCCGGGGCGAGCGAGGCCACCAGCCCGGCCACAATCAGCAGGTGCCGGGCGCGGAAGCGGACGGTGGTGAGGTAGGCGAGGACCAGGGGCGTGAGGAGCACGAACCCGGAGCCCCACCCGTTGGTGTACGGGAACGGTGCGGCCGGCCGGTTGTACGGCTCGGGCGCGCCCCAGGGGAGCTGGACCTCCGCCAGGGGCGGGAAGAAGAAGTTCTGCACCAGCGCGTTGGAGGTGATGCCCTCCGGCAGCAGCAGGCCGATCGGCGTGGTCAGCCGCGCCTCGGGGATCACGAACGTCAGCAGGCCCAGTCCCACGAGCGTGGCCCATGCGACCACGGCGGCCCGCAGGAACCGCCGGTGGTCCAGGGTCTCCCGGGCGTTCCAGTAGTAGACGAAGTAGATCAGCGCGGCGCAGATGTTGACCCAGCGCAGCGCGAAGCCCATCCAGGAGCCGAACCCCTCGATCTGCACCGAGCTCGCCGCCATCCACAGCAGGAACACCACCAGCAGCCAGGCCGGCCACGGGACCGTCACCGAGCGGTGGAGCACGAGCAGGAAGAGCATGACCACGGCGAGCAGCGCCGGGGCGAACTGCAGGGCGCCGGAGGCCCAGATCAGCGGCAGCCCCCAGAACAGGACCAGCAGCGGCCAGGCGGGCAGGACGCCGGTGGTGCGGCGGACCGGGGCCGGCCGCACCACCGAGGGGCTCAGGAGCGCCACGGCCGCCTCACACCCCTCTGCCGAAGAAGGACACGGCGTTCTGCAGCCGCTCGGCGCTGACCGCGCCGGTCGCCACAGCCAGGGCGCCCCACGCCCGCAGCTGGCCGCGGTCCCGGCGCAGCGCCGCCCGCGCCCACCGGACCGCCTCCCGGCGGTCGCCGCGGGCGGCGTGGGCGAACGCGACCTGGCCGGCCATCAGGGCCGTGCCCTGGTCGGAGGTCTCGAACTCGGGGAACTTGCGCAGCATGTAGGTCAGGGCGTCCGCCATGTCCCCCCACTGCTGGCGGAAGAAGGAGGGCCGGTCCCAGCGCACGGTCAGCACGGTCTCGGGCACGGAGTGCACCGGGGCGTGCCGGGCCAGGCGCAGCAGCAGGTCGTAGTCCTCGCCGTAGGAGGACGGCAGGTCCTCGTCGACGAGGCCCACGGGCCCGTACAGGTCGGCGCGGCGGCAGATCAGCGCCGAGGGGTGGATCTCCATCATCCGGTCGGCCAGCAGCTCCGGGAAGGTGGCCACGGCCTGCGGGACGCGCCGGATGGTGCGCTCGTGGGAGACGATGTCGATCGCGCCGGCGATCGCGGAGGCCTCCGGGTGCCGGTGCCAGTGCGCCACCTGCCGGGTGAGCTTGCGCGGGGCCCACACGTCGTCGTCGTCGCAGAAGGCGATGATCTCCCCGGTGGCCGCGTGGATGCCGGTGTTGCGGGCGCCCACCAGGCCCGGGGACCGGGTGTTGGGCACGGTGCGCAGCTCCACGCCGGCCGGGACCTCCACGTCCGTGAGCGGGTCGACCTCGATCCGGTCGAAGACGACGACGACCTGGAGCGGGCCGGCGTAGTCCTGCTCGACGATCGCGCGGACCGCCTCGCGGAGCATCTCGGGGCGCCCGGCGGTGGCGATCAGGACGGACACGGACGGGTGGGCGGTGCGGAAGCCTGCGGCGGTGGCGGCGGTCGTGGCCGGGGCCGGGGCGAGGACGTCAGCGGACATGGCGGGTGCTCCTGTCGGTCGGGAGGGCGCCGACGGCGTCGGCGTCCGGGTCGGTGGCGGCGGGCCGTGCGGTCAGCCCCAGGTACTTGCGCCGCATGGAGACCGCGCTGATCGCCGCGAGGGCGGCCAGCAGGATCGCGTAGGCGGGCAGGAAGAGCGCGGGGAGCCCCCAGAGGAGGAAGATCCAGCAGGTGACCCCCGCGTCGGTGGGCAGGTTGAGGAAGGAGCGCAGCGTCCCGCCCGCGGGCGGCCCGGCGAGGCCGCCCTTGCGCCGCAGCTGCTCGGCGAGGATCTGGCTCATGAACTGGCCGACCTCCACGAGCACGAACAGCGCGGCGAGCACCGCGAGGGTGGCGGCCGGGAACGCCTCGGACCGCGGGTGCAGCAGGGCGGCGGCCGCCACGGCCAGGTGCAGCGCCGGGGTCCGGATCGAGTCGACCACGTGGTCGAGCCACTCCCCGGCCGGCGAGCCGGTGCCGGTGAGCCGGGCCACCTGCCCGTCGGCGGAGTCCAGGACGTAGCCGGCGGCGAGGAGCAGGGCGACGACGACGCCCGTGGCCGGGGTGGGCGGGGCCGCCACGAGCACGACCAGCCCCGCCGCGGAGAGGACCGCGCTGAGGGCGGTCACCCCGTTGGGGGTCAGCCCCGCCGCGGCGGCCCGCGCGGCGGCGTAGCGGGCCAGCGGGCGGTTCACCCACCGGGTGTACGCCGGGACCCCCTGGCCGAGCTTCTGCGCCGCGCGCAGCCCGGCCAGGGCCTCCTCGTAGCTCGGACGGTGCCGCGGGGCGGCGGTGTCGGTGGTGCTCATCAGGCGTTCGCCTCCGTGCTGGGCACGAGCTCGAGGTCGAAGGTCGTGTCGGTGGTGTTCGTCCAGTTGGAGTGCACCTCGGCGGCGATCACGTTCTTGCCGTTGCGCAGCGCCGACGCGGGGATCTCGACCACGACCGGGGCGGCCATCGCGGTGGCCGTCCGGCGCGGCGCCAGCGCGTAGGTCCCGGGGCCCAGGTCGCCGTCCGGCAGGTTGTCCCGGACGACCTCCTTGCCGTTGACGTAGACCGCCACGGCGTCGTCGGCCCGGGTGGTGAGCGTGAGCTTCCCGTACTTGGAGACGTCGGCCACGTCCAGGGACCGGCGGTAGTACGTGGTCAGCGGGCGGGTGCCGTCGGCCACGAGCGTGGTCCGCACCGAGGCGTCGCCCCAGCCGAGCACGGCCGAGCCCTGCTTCCACGCGGCGTCGTCGAACGCCGTGCCGGCCCAGTCCCCGGCCGGCGGGTTCGCCCGGTCGTGGTGGTACCGCCAGGTGGCGCCCTCGGCGACCAGCGCGTCCGGCTCCTCGGCCGGGGGCTCCTCCGCGGGCGGCGCCGGCTGCGTGCCGGGGGTGACGACCGCGGAGAGCTCGAAGGTCGCGTCGGTGGTGTTCGTCCAGTTGGAGTGCACCTCGGCGGCGATCACGTTCTTGCCGGTCTTCAGCGCCGATCCGGGCACCTCGACCACGACCGGGTCGGCCACCGCGGTGGCCGTCCGGCGCGGGGCCGTCGCGTAGGTGCCGGGGCCGAGGTCGCCGTCGGGCAGGTTGTCCCGGGCGACCTCCTTGCCGTTGACGTAGACCGCCACGGCGTCGTCGGCGCGGGTGGTGAGGGTCAGCTTCGCCACCTCGGAGGCGTCCGCCACGTCCACCTCCTTGCGGTAGTAGGTGGTGAGCGGGCGGGTGCCGTCGGCCACGAGCGTGGTCTTCACCGAGGCGTCGCCCCAGCCGAGCACGGCCGAGCCCTGCTTCCACGCGGCGTCGTCGAAGCCGGTGCCGGCCCAGTCGCCGGCCGGCGGGTTGGCGCGGTCGTGGTGGTACTTCCACGTGGCGCCCTCGGCGACCAGCGTGTTGGGACCGGCCGGCTCGTCGGCCGGGGGCTCCTCCGCCGGGGGCTCCTCCGCGGGCGGCTCCTCGGCCGGCGGCTCCTCCTCCGCCGGGGGCGCCGGCTGCGTGCCGGCGGTGACCACCGCGGAGAGGTCGAAGGTGGCGTCGGTGGTGTTCGTCCAGCTGGAGTGCATCTGGGCGGAGATCACGTTCTTGCCGGTCTTCAGCGCCGATCCGGGCACCTCGACCACGACCGGCTCGGCCACCGCGGTGGCGGTCCGCCGCGCGGACAGCGCCCACGGCGTGTCCTCGAGCGAGCCCTCGGCGACGTTGGAGCGGACCACTTCCTTGCCGTTGACGAAGACGACCACACCGTCGTCGGCGCGGGTGGTGAGGGTCAGCTTGGCCACCTTGGAGGCGTCGGCCACGTCCACGGTCTTGCGGAACTGGGTGACGA
This sequence comes from Kocuria sp. CCUG 69068, assembly GCF_020833785.1. Lineage (NCBI taxonomy): Bacteria > Bacillati > Actinomycetota > Actinomycetes > Micrococcales > Micrococcaceae > Kocuria > Kocuria sp. CCUG 69068. The sequence goes on along the minus strand of NZ_PDDL01000083.1, from coordinate 10,230 downwards.
TCGGGCGGGTGCCGTCGGCCACGAGCGTGGTCTTCACCGAGGCGTCGTTCCAGCCGAGCACGGCCGAGCCCTGCTTCCAGGAGGAGTCGTCGTAGTCGGCGGCCGTCCAGTTCGCCCCGGGCGAGACGTCGCGGTTGTGGTGGTACTTCCACGTGGCGCCCTCGGCGATCAGGGTGCTCGTGCCGGGCGCGGGCTCGGGCTGCGGCTCCGGGGCAGGCTGCGAGCCGGCCACCACCACCGGGGTGGAGGCGGAGACGTTGCCCGCGGCGTCCGCCGCGCGCACCGCGTACCGGGCGGCGTCCACGTGCGGGACCTTCAGGCTGGTGCCCGTGGCGGTGCCGATGGGCCGGTCGTTGCGCAGCACCTGGTAGGTCACGCCGGACTCGGGGGCCGCCGCCCAGGAGAGGGCGGCGGAGTCGCCGTCCCGGGCGACCTTCAGGCCCGTGGGCGCGGCCGGGGCCTTGGCGTCCCGCGGGGCGAAGCGGAGGAAGCCGCCCGACCACTGCGCGGAGCCGGAGGTGGAGACGCTGCGGTTGATGTCGCCGCCGGTCCACAGGACCCCGTTGCTGTCCACGAGGGTGGCCCACACGCCCCAGCCGCCGAAGCCCTTGATGTCCGGGTTGAAGCCGGGCAGGTACTTGCCGCCGGCGGCGTCCCACGCGCCGATCGCGTTGATCCGGTCGGCCACGGTCACGGGCTGGGTGTTGCCCCCGGCCTTGATCCACTTGGTGGCGCCGGCGTTGAACCAGTGGAAGCAGTGGCAGGCGCCGTAGACGGTGTCGTCGGTGGAGGTGATCGCCTGGATGTCACCGCCCAGGGAGGTGATGCCCCAGGAGGTGCGCTGGAAGGTGGAGCGGTCGTAGCCGAACATCGAGTGCTCGGCGCCGCCGGCCCAGACGGTGTTCCCCTGCTCGCGCACGGCGAGCTGGAAGGCCGTCTGGCCGGGGTTGGCGTAGTCCACGGGCACGGACGGCTCCCAGGTCCAGGTGTCCAGCGGGGCGCCGGCGGTGGTGCGCACCGCGGCCAGGCGGAACGCCGAGGCGCCCTGGGACTGGTTGAAGTACCCGGCCGCGTAGAGCCGGTCGCCCTTGGCGGAGGCGTCCACGCTCGTCACGGTGCCGTTGAACTCCGGGTTCCAGCCGGCGTCCGGGGTGCGCGTGGAGATCTTCACGCGGGCGCCGGACCGGGCGTAGACACGCCCGGTCTCCTGCCCGCCGCTGAGGTGGGTGAAGGCCCCGCCCAGGTACAGGTGGTCGCCCTGCACGTCGAGCGTCCGGACCTGCAGCACACCGCCGGTCAGCAGGTTCTCCACCTTGAGGTTCCAGGCGGTGTCGACCTTGCCGGTCGTGGAGTCGAGCACCACGAAGCCGGGGGCGCTCACGCCGTTGACCGTGCTGAAGCGCCCGCCCACGGCCAGCCGGTTGTTCGGCAGCTCGGCGAGGGCCTTCACCTGGCCGTTGAAGACCGGGCGGAAGTCGGTGCGCAGCTCGCCGGTGTTGACGTCGAAGGCGGCCAGGTAGGACTGGGCAACGCGCCCGGTGCCGGCCGCGTTGCGCTGCATCGCCTTGAAGTTGCCGCCGGCGAAGACCGTGCTCCCGATCTGCTCGAAGGCCTGCACCTCCGTGTTCATCTCCTCACCCTGTCCGTCGGCGCGCTCCACGGCACCCCACTTCGTGGGCTCGGCGCCGCTGTTGGGCAGGGCCCGCTGGGCGGCCGCGGCGGTGCCGGAGTCCGGGATCGCCTTGCCGGTGAAGGCCTGCTGGGTGACCTTGGGCCGCAGGTACATCTGGGTGAAGGGGATGGCACCCTTCCCGCCGGCGGTGGGCGTCCACAGGTAGGTGGTGCTGGTGTTGCTGCCGGTCACGCCGTCGCCGTAGCGGAAGCCGCGCTGCCAGCTGGTCTCGGTGACGTCCTGGAAGCGCACGCGGGCGGTGCCGGTGTTCGTGCCGAAGTCGTTGGTGGTGCCGGTGGTCCCGGAGGCCACCCCGGTGCCGTAGACCAGGGAGAAGGAGGTGACCGGGGTGCGGGAGCCGAACGTCCAGTTCCAGTACGGCTTGGCGGAGATCTTCATCCGCCCCTCCTGCCAGGTGGTGCCCCCGGCGTCACGGGCCCGGCGGATCCGGATGCCGTCCTCGAGGGAGTCGGGCCGCTGCCCGTTCAGGAGCTCGTCGACCGTCTCGGAGGGCAGCTGCTTGGGCGCGAAGGCCGCGGTGCCCGAGACCGTGGAGGAGACGTCCTTGGGCGTGCCCACGCCCTGGTAGTACTCCTTCCAGTCGTTGCGGCCGCGGCCCACGAGGACCCAGCCGCCGCCGTCGGTCACCTGGTCGCAGTAGAACTGCTCGGGCGCGGTCATGGCCGGGGTGACCAACCAGTAGACGCCGGAGGCGGACTTCGGGTCCTTCTGCTTGATCTCCCAGCAGGACGCCGCGGCCGAGGCCGCGGTCTTGCCGTCCACCGGCGGCGCCTCGGCGGCGCCCACCGGGACGGAGGTCAGCAGCGTCGCTGCGACGGCCAGCACGGTGCCGATGCCCAGGGACGCCTTGGTGCGGGCCGTGCGCGCACGGCGCCGGCTCCTGTCCGCCCGGGGCGGGGTGTTCGTGTTTCCCATGGTGTGGTTCCTCAACAGGTTCGTGCGGACGGATCAGCAGGTCGGGTCGTCGGGGAAGCCGTGCTGGACGACTTGCCAGGACTGGCCCGGTTGGCGGAAGAGGTCGTAGTTGTGCAGGGCCCTGCGGTCCTTCTGCTTGCCGCTGACGACCACGCCGTCGCGGTCCACGACGGTGACCTCGGAGGAGTCCAGGCAGACGGTGACGCGCACGGCCTCGCCGTCGTCCGTGGGCAGCGGGGCGGAGACGGGATCGCCGACGACGACGGGAGCCCCGCGCTGCTCCCAGCCCTGGTGCTCGAACTCGGCCAGGGACGCGAGGACCTCCTGGAGGGCGGCGCCGGCGGCGTTCTCCTCGGCCGCCGCGACGGCGGCCGGGTCCAGCTCGGCGGGATCGTTCGCGCCGCCGAGCTCGGCGGAGGACTCCGGGTTGGCGGGGTCCGCCGGGGCCGGCCGGTCGGACGGGACGAAGGCCTCCTGGGCCTCGAGCACCGCCTCGATCTGCTCGACCTCGGGCGCGTCCGCGGCCACGGGCGCCGCCGAGGGCAGGTCCTTGGCGCGGACCTCCTGCGGCGTCTCCAGCTCCACCACGGTGGACGCCTCGAGGGCGTCGGCCGCCGGGTCGTCCGTGGCGCCGGCGGTGCCGCAGCCGGTCAGGACGCCGGCGAGCAGGAGCCCGCCCAGCACCGTGCGGGCTGTTCGGGCAGTGGGACCTCGAGTGCTCGATGTGCACGACAGGTCAAGGATCATGTCAGCTCCCCCCAGATCTGAACTTCCGGCGCCGAATGGCCGGCGCCGCGGTGATCCGCCGCAGGTTGTGGGTCGAGGGACCCCCGCGGCGTTCCGGACGACCCCCCGCCCGGATTCATTGGATCGCATGGAGTCTAACCCCGGCGTTAACGATCGGGAACGGAATCCGATGTCCCCTTTTGTGACCCGGATTATCAGATGCAAACGCGGGTTTCTCCGCAGTAGGGTGAGGCGATCACCGGAATTCCCTCGAGCAAACGGGGGTCCGGACGCAGCACGGGACGGCCGCGGCTCGGGGGAGCGCGGCGTCCGGCGAACGCAGGGAGACGTTGTGGCGGGGGAGACAGCAGGACCGGTTCCGGCAGGGGCGCGCCGGCGTCCGAGGGCGCAGCTGCCCGTGCGGCAGTTCGCGCACCTCGACGCGATGCGGGCCGCCGCGGTGATGCTCGTGGTGCTCGCGCACGCGGGGCTCGAGGTGGTGCCGGGGGGCAGCGGGGTGACGATCTTCTTCGTCATCTCCGGGTTCATCATCACGCACCTGGTGCTCAAGGAGCACCGGCGCACCGGGGGCTTCGACATCGCGGGGTTCTACCGCCGGCGGGCCCTGAAGCTGGCCCCGCCGCTGCTGGTGGCTCTGGTGCTGCCCACCGCCCTGTACGCGTGGCTGGTGCGGCCGGTGAGCCTCGGGGACTTCCTGGGGCAGGTCTTCTTCTTCTTCAACTGGCGCTACACCGACTCCCAGGTGGACGTCCTGCCCGGCTCGATCGTGGTGTGGAGCCTGTCCATCGAGGAGCAGTTCTACGTGGCGTTCGCGCTGATCTGGCTGCTGCTCGTGGGCCGGCGCCGCCCGGCCACCGCGCTGGCAGTGCTGGCGGGGACCGCCGCGCTCGCCTCGGCGGGCGCGCGGGTGGCCCTGCACCTGGGCGGGGCGAGTGCGGACCGGATCTACTTCGGCACGGACACCCGGCTCGAGGCCATCGCGATCGGGGTGCTCGCCGCCGTCTGGTACGCCCGTGCCACCGGGGAGCGTGCGTCCGGGGAGCGTGCTGCCGGCGCCCCGGCGTGGTGGGGCCGGGACCGGGTCCTGATGCTGGCGGTGCTGCTCTACCTGGCGTCGCTGCTGATCCGGGACGAGCTCTTCCGCGAGACCGTCCGCTACACGGCCCAGGCGGTGGCTGCCTGCCTGGTGGTGCTCTGGGGCCTGCACGGGCCCACCGGCCGGATCGGGACCCGGGTCCTGGCGGGGATGCGGTGGAAGCCGATCCAGCTGCTGGGGCTGGCCAGCTACAGCATCTACCTGCTCCACCTGGGCGCCGGGCACGCGCTGAGCGCGGTGTTCGGGGAGCTGCCGGGGCCGGCCGGAGTGGCTCTGCGCGTGGTGGTCGGCACGGCGGCCGGCATCGCCTGCTGGTGGTGCGTGGAGGAGCCCGTGGCCCGCTGGCACCACCGCCGCCGTGACGCTCGCCGCCCCGCGGCGGCCGCCGCCCCGGTGCCCGCCGGGCAGACGTCCGGCTAGACCGACACCTGCCCGTCCGCTGCGGGCGGGCGGGCCCACAGATTTCCGCCGCGCACCCGAGGTGCTCGCGGCGAGCAGACCGAGAGGGGCCTCCGGCGCAGTCCGGGCGGTCCACCGGGCCGGGGCTGAGGAGGCCCCGGCAGGATCCCGAGGGGGGAATGACTGACATGAGCACCGACAAGCACGCACCGCGCGTGGGGTACGCGGCCGGGGCGTTCGACCTGTTCCACGTGGGGCACCTGAACATCCTGCGCCAGGCGAAGATGCACTGCGACCGCCTGATCGCCGGGGTCGTCTCGGACGACCTGATCGAGATCACCAAGGGCCACCGGCCCGTGGTCTCCCTGCGCGAGCGGATGGAGATCGTCGAGCACATCCGCTACGTGGACCAGGTCCACGCCGAGGTGCTGCTGGACAAGCTGGACACCTGGCGGCAGCTGCGCTTCGACGTGTTCTTCAAGGGCGACGACTGGCGCGGCACCCCGAAGGGGGAGCGGCTCGAGCGGGAGTTCGCGGCGGTGGGCGTGGAGGTCGTGTACTTCCCGTACACGGTCCACACGTCCTCCACGAAGCTGCGGGCCGCCCTCGAGGTGCTCTCGCTCCCGGTGGGCTGAGGCTCAGCGCGGCGGCTCCGGGGGGTGCTGCCGCCCGGAGCGCTCGCCCGCCCACGGCGGCCGATGCTGCTCCGGCGGTCCCGGCGGTGCGTGCCCGGGACCGGCCTGCTCGGAACCGGTGCGGCCGGGGCCGTCCTGCCACGAACCGGCGGACGGGGAGCCGTCCCGCTGGGAGCCGTCCCGCCACGCACCGGGGGACTGCGGACCGCCGTGCCGGGGATCGGCGTGCTGGGGGCCGCCGGGCCACGACCCGGCGTCGCCGCTCCGGCCGCGGTCGAGTCCGTGGTCCCGGTCCCGGTCCGCGCGCCGGCGTGCCCGGGAGCGGCGGGCGGCGTCCCAGGCCCACACCACGAGGGCGCCGAGGCCGAGCAGCGCCACGAGCAGGCCGACGACGGGACCCAGGAAGGGCACGGCCCGGAGCAGCACGTAGACCAGCAGGCCGAGGGCCAGGGCGAGCACCCGTTTGCCGAAGCTCGCCGGTGCCCGGTCCCGCAGCAGGAGCCCGCCCGCGGTGAAGCCCACCACGACCGGGGCCAGCAGGGCCACGGCGAGCACCAGGCCCAGGACCAGCACGAGGTCCAGCATCACGGCCGTGGTCACGACCGCGGCGGCCAGCCCGGCGAGGGTCATCCAGCCCAGGGCGACGGCCAGCAGGATCGACACGGCGAGCACGGCGAGCACGGCCACGGCCGTCCCCGCGATCGTCAGCGCGCCCCAGCCGAGGCTGAGCCAGGGCCGGGCCCGGAGCGTGCGCGCCGCCCCGGTCACGGCCCGGGGCAGCAGCCACAGGGCGAGCAGCCCGACCAGGAACAGGGTCACGAACAGGCGCAGCCCGGCGAGCAGCAGCGCGAGCGGCCCGGCGGGCCCGGCCGGCTGCTCCTCGACCACCACCTGCTCGTAGACGACCTCCCCGGCGATCTCGGCGCCCGGGGCGATCGCGGCCTCCGTCCCGGACCGGTAGGACAGGCTCCCGTCGAGACGGGCCTCGTCGGTCAGGGTCAGTCCGGCCTCCACCCGCGGCACGGCCACCCCGGTGGTGGGCGCCCAGGCGGCCCCCACCTCGTCGGCGGAGCCCACGTCCGCCTGCACGTCCCCGCCGATCGCACCGGCCAGGGCGAGCGCGGCGGCCCCGGCGGTCACGTCGCCCTCGACCGTGCCGGCCAGCAGGGCCTGGTACGCGCCGAGCAGGACGTCCCCGCCGATCTCGGCGCCGGGGCGGGCCTCCACGCTGTAGCCGGCCGTGACCAGGTCGTCGGCCACCCGGGCCTGCTCGCCGAGGCGGAGCACCTGGCCGGCCACGCGGGCGTCGTCGCCCACGGTGCCCTCGATCACCACGGTCTGGGCCGCGGCCATCAGGTCCCCCTCGACCGTGCCGTTGATCGTCACCGTCCCGGCGGCCACCAGCAGGTCGCCGCGCACGGTGCCGTCGACCACCACGTCCCCGCCGGTCACGTACAGGTCGTCGTCCACGACCTCGTCGGCCGCCACCACCACGTTCTCCTCGCCGCGGATCTCGGCGGCCCCCGCGGCGGGGGCGGTGAGCAGGAGGCCCGCGAGCGCGGTGGCCAGCAGGGTCAGGAAGGTCAGCAGGATCGGCAGGCGGCGGAGGAACGGGACGGGCGAGGTGCGGGGCACCGGCAGGGTCTCCATGGTCCCGAGTCCACGCCCGGGCAGGGACGGAGTCAAGACGCGGCCCAGTGTGACGGCGGTCCGCCATGTACCCGCGCGTAGGTGAAGAGGTGGTCACGGTTGCGGACGGTTCCCCGTGGGAGCGGGATCGCGGTCCTAGCCTGGGGCTGTCGCGTGGCGGGCGCGCGGAAGGATTCCGACCGGGGGTGGGTCATGACAGGACAGGGACTCGGAGCAGGCGTGGTCACGGCGGTGGTGGTGCTGGCGGGGCCGGTGCCGGCGGCGTTCGCGCACGGGGACGACCGGCCGGACGGGCCGCGCGTGGTCGCGGAGGGCCTCGACAACCCGCGTCAGCTGAACTGGGACCAGGACGGGAACCTGGTGGTGGTCGAGGCCGGCCGCGGCGGCCCGGACTGCGTCGGCGAGCGGTGCGCGGGGCCGACCGGCGCCGTCACCCTGATCGAGGATCCGCACCGGGACGCGCCCGCGGTGTCGACCGTGGTCGAGGGCCTGCTGTCCGTGGCGGCGCCGGACGCGTCCTTCGCGGAGGGGCCCGGCGGCGCGGACGCCACGGACGTGGACGGCCAGTACATCGTGGCGGGCTACGACCCGGAGCGGCTGGACCTGTCGGTGTTCGAGGCGCGCGGCGGGTCGATGCTCGTGGCGGGCACCGAGGAGAACGGGGAGGAGTTCCTGCTCGCGTACGCCGATCTGCAGGCGGCCGAGGAGGAGCTCAACCCGGACGGCGCGCAGATCGACTCCAACCCGTACGCGGTCCTGTTCGTGGACGAGGACGACGAGGTCTCGCCGGACGGGTACGCGCTCGTGGCCGACGCCGGCGCGAACACCGTGTGGAAGGTGGAGCCGGACTTCTCCACCGCCACGGAGGACGCGCCGCCGGAGTATGAGATCACCGCGTGGGCCACCTGGCCGACCACCGTCCTGCCCGACGGCACGGACGACCCGGAGGGCCCGGCCGAGTTCGTGCCCACGTCCCTCACCGCCGACGAGCACGGCAACGTCTACGTGGGCGGGCTGGGATCGGTCCGTCCGGGGGAGGGCGCGGTCGTGCAGTTCTCCGCGGACGGCACCGAGCTCGGCCGCTGGGACGGCTTCACCGCGGTCACCGGCGTGGCCGTGGACCGCGGCCACCTGTACGTCTCGCAGCTGTTCGGGCCTACGCCGCCCATGCCTCCGGGGGAGACCCCGGCGGCGGAGGCGCCGCCGAGCCCGGGGCAGGTCCCCGGCCAGGTGGTGGTCGTGCACCGGCACCACGAGGACGCGGCGCGGTACGCGATCGACGTGCCCCTGCCGGCCGGTCTGGCGACCGGGCGGCACGGGCAGGTCTACGCCTCGGTCAACAGCGTCGCTCCTGCCGAGGGGATCGCGGAGGGCCCGCAGAACCCGTTCGGCGCCGTCGGCGGCGGAGCGGTCTGGGAGCTGGACTTCTCCGACGCCTACCGCCTGGAGGACACCAGGGAGTAGGCCCCGGCGCCGGAGGAACGACGACGACGGCGGTGGCGCGGCGCCGGCCCGCCACCGCCGCCGGACCGCACCGACCGGCCTCCGGGGGCCGGAGGCACGCAGGACCACCCGGGAACGACGTTCGAGGCGAGGAAGAGCCATGGCACCGACGACCGAAGATCTGGTCCACCTCATCGCGGAGGGGTTCGTCTGCGCCACCGAGGGGAGGGGGCACGCCACGCCGGGAGGGCGGCCCCCGAGCAGGATCGTGGTCGACGCCACCGAGGGGTTCATCCCCCTGTGGCAGCCGGGGTCGATGCTGAAGTGGCGCTTCCAGGAGCGCAGCTTCGCGCTCGCCCCCGACCCGCAGGAGAGCCGGTCGATCGTCGGCGGGCTCATGAGCGAGGCTCTGGTGCGGTGGAGCTCGGCCGCGCCGGTCCGGTTCACCCACGACCCCGACCTGTGGGACTTCGAGGTGGTGCTGCGCAACGCCGCGGACTGCACCCCGGAGGGCTGCGTCCTGGCCAGCGCGTTCTTCCCGGACGGGGGCCGGCACGAGCTGACCGTCTACCCCACGATGTTCGAGCAGTCCCACGAGGAGCAGATCGAGACGATGATCCACGAGTTCGGCCACGTCTTCGGCCTGCGGCACTTCTTCGCGGCGAACCTCGAGAAGCCCTGGCCCTCGGAGGTCTTCGGGACGCACAGCCCGTTCTCGATCATGAACTACGGGCCGATGAGCAAGCTCACGGACGAGGACCTCGGTGACCTGCGGGAGCTCTACCGGCTGGCCTGGGCCGGCCACCTCACCGACATCAACGGGACCCCGGTCCGGTTCGTGCGGCCCTACAGCGCCTCCGGGTCACCGGTCGCGGAGGCCGCCGGGGCGCTGCCGGTCACGGCCCGGACGGACGCCCGCTCCCCCCGGTACTGACCGGGACCGGCGCTCGCCGCGAGCCCGGTCCGCGGGGCCCGGAAGGGCCGCGCGCCGGTGCTTCCTGGCACCGTGTCAGTCATCCGTCCCGTGTCAGCCGTCCGCGCCCGAGAACCGCCGCGCGCCGAGGAACTCCTCCGCGATCTCCAGCCGGCGCCGGGCCCGGTCCGGCGGGCCGCCCGAGCGGCGGGCGCCGGCCACCAGGGACAGGGCCACCCCGGCGCAGCGTACCCGCAGCGCGGCCGGGTCCACGGCCGCGTCGAAGCCGGCGAGCAGGCGCCGCGCGGCGGCCGGTGCGTGCCCGTAGCTGTCGTGGACCGTGGGCAGGACCGCCAGGTGGGCCACCAGGCAGGCGAGGTCGTCCACCCGGTGGCCGGGGCCCACGGCGTCGACGTCGAGCACCCCGGTCACCGGGCCGAACGTCCCGCGGGCGGCCGGGCCGACGAGCAGGTTCGCCTCGTAGAGGTCCCCGTGCACGGGCACCACCGGGCCGGGGTCCGTGGCCCGGCGGGCCTCGTCGATCGCCGCGGCGAGCCGTTCGATCCGTCCGCGCTCCTCCGGCAGGGCCACCGCGGCCGCGTGCCCGTAGTCCAGGACGCGGTCCGTCCAGGAGGCGCGGACGGGGAGCTTCAGCGCGGCGGCGGGCAGGGCGTCGAGCAGCGCCAGCACGTGCTCGGGGTGCAGCGCGGCGGCGCCGTCCCGGCGCACGGACGCGGCC
>NZ_PDDL01000082.1:0-15385 GCF_020833785.1 Kocuria sp. CCUG 69068 | reverse complement strand
GCCGGATCTCCGCCCAGTTCTCCACGCTCAACACCCGCTTCCTCCCGTCCTCGCCATGAGGACAGGGTCCAGCAGGGGGTCAAACTTCGCCTGCCGCCACGGGGTCAGTTTTCACGTGCCGCCGACAAGGGGGCCGCTCTCCAGTCGATGGCGGCCCCGGCCGCCGAACCGATGAGCAGACGCGGGCGTCATGCCCGGGCAGCGGCAACCGGGAGAGAAGTAGCCGCTGCGCTTGCGCGCCCCACCGTTCATCCCACTCATCAGCGAGGACAGGCCATGATGCAGGACCGCCAGCGGCGTGATGACGCCATACGGGCAGAGCACCAGCAGGCGCTGGCGAGAGGTGAGAAGCGGGTGCTCCGCACGACGGCCACCGGCGCGCTGCACAGCTACGCGGGTGACGAGATCGGGTTCACCCCGGGCCGCGGCCATGTGCAGGTCAGCACCTGGTGGGGCATGGGCATCGTGACGACGGTGCTCTGGATCGGCGTCGTCTTCTCCTTGGTGCTGCTCGTCGCCCCCGTGGCGCAGGGCGATCCGCCGATGTGGAGCGCCCTGTTCCTCACCGGGATCGGGGGACTCCTCGGCTGGTACACCTTCAGGATGGCCAGGGACGAGCACCGCGCGTCCAGGGTGCGCAAGCAACGCGGCGTCCCCGCGCCCGGCACCAGCGGGAGCCTGCCCTCGTAGCGGATGACCGCAGGCCGCGGCATCTGCTGGCGCCGTCGAAGCTGTCGGGACCCGAGCGGACCACCTCGAGCACACGAGGCGCGGGCGCTCTAGTGGATCGACAGACGCCGGCCGGCCGGCACGCGCAGGGGCGGGCCGTGGCCCGGTGCCAGGACGTCGAAGTCCGTGTCGGAGAGCAGCCGGACCGCGGTCCGCGATGCGGTCGGCAGATCGTGGTGGAACGGGTCGGCGAGAAGCTGCGGGACACCGTGCTTCTCGGCGACCATGTGGTCGGTGATCACCGCGTCGCCGGAGGCGAGCACCCCGGTGCCACCGATGAGGTAGGAGGTGTGCCCGGAGGTGTGTCCGGTGGTCGCCACCGGGCGCGGGCTCCCGGGGACGTCCAGGGCGGTCGCGTCGGGGGTGAAAGGAGTGAGCGCCTCGGGGTCCACGGTGACGTCCTTGAGGCCGCCGACCCGGATGGCGTGGATGCTCCAGGTGAGCCACTTCCACGAGCGGGCAGCGCGGGGGAGGGACTCCTTGGGCCCGATCTGCTCGCGGGCGGTGCCGGCCATGTTCGGCACCTCGGCGGCCGAGCAGTGCACCGGGACGCCGGCGGCGACGAAGCGGCCCAGGGTGCCGATGTGGTCGGCGTGGGCGTGGGTGATGACCACGGCGTCGGGCAGGCCGGGCACCCCGGCCGCCCGCAGGGAGGCGTCGACGAGCGTGCGGTCACCGGGGTAGCCGCAGTCGATCAGGGTGCAGCTGCTGCCTTCGCGCAGGATCAGCCAGTTGGCGGCGGGGCCGGTCACCAGGGTGGTGCCGGAGCCCAGGTCGTGCAGGTTCTCCGCGGTGGTCCATCGGGTCATGCGGCTCGAAGCTCCTGGGCGAGGTTGAAGGCAGTGATGTACAGGGTGTCACGGAAGCCGGCCCAGCTCATCCGATGGGGACGCGCAACGGGCCCGAAAGTACGCCACCAAGCCGATCCTTCGAGAACTCACCACCGGCGGCTACCGACCCGGGCCGGAGTGCGCCGGGCTCGCCGGCGAAGATCTCCGAGGAATCCTCGGGGACCGATCGGGTAGACCGCAGCAGTGCGGACAGCGGTTCACAACTGCAACTCCTAGGCTGAGGAGTGCCGGTGGAGAGCACTGCCGGGCCGACCTGGAGGGAGCCTCACGTGGGCATCGCCGTCATGGCTCCGCTGTTCCTCGTGGTGACCGCCAACATCGTGCTCACCCTCGCGCGCAGACCGATCGCGGCACGTCTGTCGTCCACCCCGCGGGAGGTCCCGAAGGTGGCCGCCTCGCTGGCGGTGACGTCCTTCCACGTCGCGATCCTGGCGATGAGCGTGGTGTTCACCGTGATGCTGATGCTCCAGGTGCTCTACGCCAATCCGTCGGTCTTCGCGACCGTAGCCCCTGTTGGGGCACTGGCCCTGTTCGCGATCTTCTACGCTCAGGCACGCTTTATGTCGGAGAAGATGGCACGCAGCGTCCATCGCAGCTGGCGGATCGGTGCGGCTCGCGGTGAGACCGCGGAGATCTACGCCGAGGTGTTCCGTGCACGGTCCTGGATCCTGGCCCTGGGACTGATCGGTCCGGTGCTGGTGCTGCTGGCCAGGGTGTTCTTCTTCGGGGCGCTGGGCGATGTCGGGCAGATGCCGGCCGGGATGCTGCTGGACTGAGCGCTATTCCTCCCCGTCCTGGTGTTTCCGGCGCAGATCCCGAGCGCGACGCCTCTCACAGCACGCCTTCGCCGACGTCTTCGTCGTCGGGCTCCTCGTCGGGCCGGTCCTCGGATGCGGTCACGACGCTTCCTTGCTCCTGCGCGCGTGCTGGGCTCGACGCCGCCGCCGCACCATGCGCCGGAAACACTCCGCCGCGGCGACCTCGCCGGTCCTGCGTCATCGGGACGCCTCCATCCCCGGGTCGCGGCGGGGCCGGGCGTCCCAGGCCATCCGGGTCCCCAGGAACACGGCGCCGATGCCCGTGATGAACCAGTCCCACTCCCCGAGAATGAGACGGATCCCGATGACCCAGGCGATGAGGATGACGACGTCCAGCGTCAGCAGCTTGGCTCGTCTCGACAAAGTGGACCTCCCGGATCGCCGTCGTGGTCCTCGCATCGTGCCACGCAGCAACCAGGACGGTCTGACCCCTCATTCGGGGGCGGCCGGCGCCGGCGGGATCCCGCGGAGGGCGTCCATCGTCCTGGCGTGAGCGGACTCCGTCCGAGCACCCAGGATGAACGCCGTCCCGATGATGGGTCCGATCACCCAGGCCGAGGAGAATCCGGCCACGACGAGCAGCAGCACGGTCACCGCCCAGGCCACCACCCCGGCCATCCAGCACAGCACCACCGTCGGTGTCGCCGTGGTCACGTAGTCGGTGGTCCGCGGCAGCACCTCCGGGTCGCCCTCTTCCTCGAGCTTCTGGTGCCTGGCCCGGGTGCGGGAGTGCATCACGAAGCACACCGTCAGAGTGATCAGCCCGGCGACGGCATTGGACAGTCCGTACCCGCCGGTGGCGAGCACCCAGTCCCACACCGCCGTGCCTACCGTGTCGAGGACGAAGGTGGTGGCGAAGTACGCCGGGATCCACCACCACCGGAACGCCCACCGCTCGCGCGGCGCACCGGCACTGCCGGCGTCGCCGATCCCCTCCGTGCTCACGCGCCACCCCCGCCCTCGGACCACCCGTGGGGACAGCGTAGTCAGCAGCGCCGGTGCCGTCTCCGCACACATGAGTGGTGAGCCAGGCGTGGCGCACGGATCCTCAGCCGGTGCGGCCGGTGGTGTGCAGCGCGCGGAGGCAGGCCCAGGCGTGCCACGCCCGCACGACCTGGGTGACAGCCAGGGCACCGGTGACGACGGCGAACGCCGCCCACGGCGGCTGCGGCACCAGGAGCCGGGCGACCAGGAACTCGATGAGCAGCACCGGCCGCCACGGGGTGTGCTGCGTCAGCGGGTCCACCTCGCCACGGTAGGGGGAACGGGCGGTCCAGGCGGCCGAGCACCTGCCCGGAGGTGTGTCTCAGCGCGGCAGGTGGCGCTGCAGCCACAGCGTGCACCACAGCTTCAGCCGCAGCTCGTCCCAGCCGGAGACGTCCACGACCAGCGCGGCGGGCCCGTACCGGTGCACCGACTCGACGCCGTCGCGGTCGCACAGCTCGTCGATCAGCTGCTCCACGACCTGCGGGTGCAGGGTCGGGATGTCCTCGCGCAGCCCCACGTCGAAGCAGTCGACCTCGGCGACCACCGTCACCAGCGGCTCTTCGACGGCGGCGGCCTCCGAGCCCTCGCCGTGGAGGGCGTCCACGGTCCGGCGGATGTGGGCGAGCATCTCCGTCCCGGTCATCGGGGCGCGCCCGTGGGCGGACTGGTAGGCGCTGTAGAGCGGGATGCCGGGGAGGAAGACCTGGTGGTGGTCCGAGCCCAGCACCGGGTAGTTGAGCAGCGGGTGGTCGGCGATCAGGTGCTCGCCGACCTGCCAGGTCGCGTTCGGCGCCGCGTCGCCGACGAGCTGCCCGAGGTAGGAGACGAAGCCGTCCAGCAGCGCGATGGTGGCGGCCGGCGGGTGCGGGTCCACGAGCTTGCCGTGTCGGGCCCAGCTCGGCCACGCGGGGCGGGTGGGGTCCTCGGCGAGCGGACGCGGGTCCACGCCGAGCTCGGAGGCCCGGGCGCTGATCCAGGCCCACAGCGGGGACAAGGAGTAGAGGGAGCCGTCGAGCATCTCGTCGGGCTCCAGGCCGTGCTCGGCCAGTGCCGCGCGCAGGCGCTCGAGTGCCGGACCGCGCTCGGCGAGGTACGCGTCGAGCGCGTCCGCGGCCTGGCGCGCCGTCATCCACTCGTACAGCAGAGTCCCCATGGGCGTGACTCTACTGCGGGGACGCCGGTGGCGGGACCGGTGGGGCGGCCGGCGCGTGGACTCCGGGACCTCGGCGCGTGCGGTGCCCAGCAGGGCGCCGGACGCGCCGCGGCCCCGCTCCGACAGGACGGAGCGGGGCCGCGGCGGGACCGGTGCCGGGTCAGCGGTAGTCGATGCGGATGGATCCTCCCGGGCGCCAGGTGATGGAACCGCCCTGGTAGTACTGCACCACGGAGCGGTCGGCGCGGGTGATCTCACCCGTCCGGGGGAAGCCCAGGCGGCTCTTCGTGCCGCCGAGCGCCACGTAGGCGTTGCCGATCGAGCCCTTGGTCTCCTGGGCGTAGGTCCTGGGGCTCCAGTAGATCCGGCCCTTCTGGAACACCTGGTAGACGCCGCCCGTGCCGGTGGACGCCTCGTCGGTGGTGGGGTAGCCCAGGGCACCGGCCGTGCCGCCGGAGCGGTTGTGCTGGGCGCCGATCGAGCCCTTGAGGGCGTGCGCCCCGCCGGCGGCGCTCCAGACGATCCGGCCCTTCTGGAAGGACTGGGAGGTGCCACCCCGTCCGTCGGCGACGGCCCCGGACGTGGGGTAGCCCAGCGACCCGCGCTCGCTGCCGGCCCGTGAGTAGGCCGCGCTGGTGGCGCCGGTGATCGGGTGGGCGCCGTGGGCGGAGCTCCAGAGGATGCGGCCCTTCTGGAAGGTCTGGTAGAACCCGCCGATGCCGTTGCTCCGCCGGTCCGCGGTGGGGTAGCCCAGGGCGCCCTTCTCGTTGCCCGCCGCGGCGAAGACCGTCTCGATGTCCCCGGTCAAAGCGTGGGCCCCGGTGCGGGAGGACCAGAGGATCCGGCCGTTCTGGAACAGCTGGTAGGCCCCGCCGATGCCGTTGGACTTCTCGTCCGAACGGGGGAAGCGCAGGACGCCGGCGGCGGTGCCGTTGCGCTTGTAGGCGGTCTCGACGCCGCCCCGCACCCAGTAGGCGCCGGTGGCCGAGGACCAGTAGATGGTGCCCTTGGCGAAGCTCTGGCGGACCCCGCCGGCGACGGCCTGCTCGTGGGAGGTCGGGGCCCCGGTCTGGCTCTTGATCCGCTGGTACAGGGCCCCGATCGCGCCCTTGGTGGTGTAGGTCGGGGTGGGCGCGGCCGGTGCGGCGGTGTCGGCGGCCTTCGTGATCCACAGCGCGTCGTGGGAGTTCAGCGTCTTGCCCCCGGGGAGGCTGTCCCAGGCGTCCCCGGAGTCGAGGATCAGCTGCTTGTACTGGTCGGAGCTCAGCGTCGGGTTCTTCTGCTTGAGCAGGGCCAGGGTCCCGGCCACGTGCGGGGTGGCCATCGACGTGCCGTAGTCGAAGCGGCTGTTGGGCGCGACCGGTCCCCGGGTGCCCGTGTTGCCCGCGGACAGGATGTGGTGGCCCGGGGCGTAGATGTCCACGGCGCCGCCGTGGTTGGAGTAGCTGGCCCGCACCCGGTCCGAGCCGATGGCCCCGACCGTGATGACGTTGTAGCAGTTGCCCGGGGCGTACTCGATCGCCGGGCGGCCGCTGTTGCCCGCGGCCACGGCCACCGGGATGTTCCGGAACCAGGCGGTGTTGATGGCGTTCTGCAGCGTGGCCGGGCACCCCCCGCCCATGGACAGGGACATGTTGATCACGTCGGCGCGCTTGCGCGGGGCGGGGGCCCCGGCCACGGCGTCGCCGGCCAGCCAGCGCACGGCGTCGGCCATGTCGGAGACGTAGCCGAAGCCGCACGCGCCCAGGGCCCGGGCGTTGAGCAGGGTGGCGTCGGGGGCGATGCCCACGGTGCCGTAGCTGTCCCGCTTGGCGGCCACGGTGCCGGCCACGTGCGTGCCGTGCCAGATGGAGTTGGTGGCCGCGGAGCCGGCGTAGCACTGGCCGGCCGTGGAGTAGGTGCCCGGGTCCCGCGGGTCCGAGTCCCGGCCGTTGCCGTCGTTGCCGAGGGCGGCCGTGGAGACGAAGTCGTAGCCGCCGATGGTCTGGGAGTCCAGGTCGGGGTGGTTGGCGAAGCCGGTGTCGACGACCCCGACGGTCACGCCCTTGCCGGTGGCGGTGTCCCACGCCTCGAAGGCGCGCAGGTTGGTGAGGGCCCACAGGGACGGGACGTCCGGGTCCGCGGCGGTCGCGGCGACGGAGCCCATGTCCTCCGGCTCCGCCTCGTCCGAGCCCGGGATCCGGGCGGTCGAGACGAGCCGGTCGGGCTCGGCGTAGGCCACGGCCGGGTCCTTGGTGAGCTCCTCGGCCAGCTTCTCGGCCTGGTCGGTCGAGACCTCGCCGGCCAGCTCGACGACGGCCGCACCGTCGCCGGTGGTCCGGACCTCGGTGGTGTCCTCGGCCTCCGGGACGTGGGCCTCGGCGGCGGCCTCCTCGACGACCTGCTCCGACTCGGCGTCGGTCACGGGGGTGCGGTACTTGACGATCATCCGGTCGGTGATCTCGGGCGGGGCCTCGGCGCTGACCTGCTGGGCGGACAGGGTCGTGGCGTTCTCGGCGGGGGCGGCGGTCGCGGGCGTGAGAGGAGCCAGCACGAGGGCCAGGGAGAGGGCGGACAGGGTGGGGGCGAGCATGGATCGTTGCATGGGCGAACTCCTGGGGGCTGGGGGGATCCCGGAAAAGGTTCTCACATGCAAATCAATGCGAACAGATCTAAAACAAGATCACGGCTTCATCACGAAGTGTGACGCCAGCCCCGTCGGCCCATGGTCCCGTCGGGGCGGTTCAGGCCGTCCCCACCAGCACGGCGAGCCACTCGAGATGGCGCAGCAGCGAGGGGACGCCCGCGGTCAGCAGGGCCACGGCGGTCGCGGACGTCGCGCGGCCCAGGTGCCTCCGCGCGGAGGCGCGGGCGCCGCGGGACCGGCGGCGGGCGGCCGGGGCCAGGTCGAGCGCGACCTGGACGAGGCTCCACAGGGCAGTGGCGCCCGCCCCGGCGACGACGAGGCAGCCGTAGAGGAGGACGGCTCCGGGCAGCGGGACCACGGGGCGTGCCGCCGCTCAGCCCGCGAGGACGGCGGCGGTCAGGCCCACGGCGAGCACCGCGGCCACCGCCCAGGTGAGCCTGTAGGCCCGGCGGTAGTGCTCCTCGCTGCGGAGCTCGAGCCAGGCGGCGGTCGCCGGGGCGGCGTCCGGAGCGGACCGCGCGCGCTCCAGCCGGCCGATCGCCCCGAGGTAGCGGCTCCAGTGCAGGACGGCCAGGGCCCCGACGGCGAGCAGCACCGGGATCGCGGCCAGCGGCACCCAGTGGGCGGGGGACTCGGGCATGAGGGGCCTCCGGATCGGGACAGCGGTCGTTCTCCCCAGCATGTGTGCACCTGCAAAGACCTGTCTGTCCGCTCTCCTGGGGGCCGGGACCTGCGCCGGCCGGGCCGCCCGCACGCCCTCGGCTTAAGCACAGCAGTTCTCATGCTTTCGTCAGGCAGGCCTTGCTACGCTGGTCGCACATCTCGCACATCAGTGCCACGGAAGGACCCCTCAATGGCCGGCGGTAACCCGCTTCTCCGCGATCTCTCGAAGCCGGGCGCAGGCAGCGCCCAGTCCCACGGGAACCAGTACGGACAGACCTCCTATGGAACCCCCTACCAGCAGCAGCCCGGCTACGGACGGACCGGCTACCAGCAGGGCGCCCCGTACTCGGCCGAGCGCCTGGACTCGATGTACAACGCCCCGGCCGCCGGGACGAACCAGACCGGCCGGATGACCTACGACGACGTCATCATGCGCACCGCCACGGTGCTCGGTGCCGTGGTCGTCGGCGCGCTCGCCGGCTGGATCATGCCGATCCTCACCATCCCCGGCGCCCTCGTCGGTCTCGTCCTCGGCCTGGTCAACGCCTTCAAGCGCGAGCCCTCGCCCGCGCTGATCCTCGCCTACGGCCTGTTCCAGGGCATGTTCCTGGGCGGCATCTCGGGGATGTTCGAGGCCATGTACCCGGGCATCGTGGTGCAGGCCGTCATCGGCACCATCGCCGTGTTCGTCTCGGTGCTCGTGCTCTTCCGCTCCGGCAAGGTCCGGGCCTCCCCGCGCGCCACCAAGATCTTCATGGTCGCGCTCATGGCCTACGCCGTCTTCGCGCTGGTCAACCTGGGCGCGGTGCTGCTGTTCGGCTTCAACATCCGCACGGACAGCCCGCTCGGCCCCTGGCTGGGCCTGCTCATCGGCGCCGTGGCCATCCTGCTCGCGGCCTACAGCTTCGTGCTGGACTTCGACAACATCAAGCGCGGTGTCGAGGTCGGCGTCCCCGAGAAGATGGCCTGGTCCGCGGCCTTCGGCCTGACGGTCACGCTGATCTGGACCTACGTCGAGATCCTGCGCATCCTGGCGATCATCCGGGAGATGACCTCGAACTAGGTCCAGGCCCCGGCTGCACCACCCACGACGGCCCGGCACCCGCGCACCGCGGGTCCCGGGCCCTCGTCGTGCCGCGACCCGCGGGCGGACGCGGAGGAGGGGCTCAGTGGTACGAGATCCGGGGCCCGGGCGTGGGGCGGGTGGCCGTGTGCTCGGCGGCCACGGCGCGGGGCGGGCGGCCCACGAACAGCCAGCCGAGCAGCTTCTCCTCCTCCGTCAGCCCGTAGAACGCGCGGACCGCGTCCTCGCCCTCGCCGTCCCGGTGGGCCCACACGGTGCCCCAGCCGGCGGCCCAGAACGCGGCCTCGAGCAGGGGGCGGGCCCCGTGCGCCGCGTTCAGCTGCTCCTTCCGCGGGACGCCCAGGGTGCCGTCGGGGCTGAAGACGAGCGCGCACCCCAGGCCGCCCGTGCTCGCCCACTTCAGGGCGCCCCGGAAGGCCGCGAGCCGGCGCAGCTGCTTGCCCTTGAGCCGGGGGAAGGGCGCCGACATGTTGGGCACCCGGGTCAGCCCCGCCAGCGCGGCCGCGAGCTCCGGCGCGGAGCGGCGGGTGGTCACGGCCACCCGCCAGCTCAGGCCCGGATCGGCCGCCGCGGTCCCCGCGGCGGCGCGGAGCACGGCCTCCAGCTCCTCCCGCGGCGGAGCGTCCGGGGTCAGGCCGGGAGCCGGCCGGCGCTGGGCGAGAACGCGGAGGAAAGTGCGTGACATCCCGCCAGTCTTCCACCGCGCGCGCCCCGCGTGCCGGAGCGGCCCGCGGAATCGTCGTCCGGCCCCGGCCGGGGGGCGCCCGGCGGTCGGAGCGCCGTGCCAAGATGGCTCCATGCCTTCGACATCGCACGACGCCGAGCGGCCGCTGCGGCCGGGACCCGGCACCGAGCTCCCCCCGCTGCACGGCAACGCCGCGGGTGGCGTCGCGGTCTCGGTGCGGGTGGCCGCGGCGTGGTCGTGGCGGCTCATCATCATCCTCGCGGCCGTGGGGCTGCTCGGGTACATGCTGTCGACGATCACGGTGGTCATCATCCCCGTGCTCATCGCCGGCCTGCTCGCCGGGCTCCTGTTCCCGCTGGTGAAGTGGCTGCGCGGACAGCACGTGCCGGCGGGCCTGGCCTCGGGCACCGCGGTGCTCGTCCTCATCGGCCTCGTGACGGGTCTGCTCGTGCTCGCCGGCCGGCAGATCGTGCTGGGCTTCGCGCAGCTGTCCGAGAACGTGGTGGTCGGCACCCAGCAGCTGCTGGGCTGGCTCGAGGACGGGCCGCTGAACCTCAGCGCCGACAGCGTGAACGACTGGATCGACGACCTCGGCACCACGATCCAGGACAACAGCGAGGCCATCCTCTCGGGCGCCATGTCCTTCGGCTCGACGGCGGGCAACGTGCTGACCGGCATCATCATCATGCTCTTCACCCTGCTGTTCTTCCTCATGGACGGCGAGCGGATCTGGCTCTTCCTCGTCCGGCTGTTCCCGGTCAGCGCGCGGCGGGCCGTCAACGGCGCCGGCCGCCGGGGTTGGACCTCGCTCGTGCAGTACGCCCGCATCCAGGGCTTCGTGGCGTTCGTGGACGCCGTGGGCATCGGGCTCGGCGCGGCGCTGCTCGGCGTCCCCCTCGCCCTGCCCATCGGCATCCTCGTGTTCCTGGGCTCCTTCATCCCGATCGTGGGCGCCGTGCTCACCGGCGCGGTCGCCGTGCTCGTCGCCCTCGTGGCCAACGGCTTCGGCACCGCCCTGGCCATGCTCGCCGTGGTGCTGCTGGTGCAGCAGATCGAGTCCAACGTCCTGCAGCCGCTTGTGATGGGCCGGGCCGTGTCCCTGCACCCCCTCGCGGTCTTCCTCGCCGTCGCGTCCGGCACCATCCTCTTCGGCATCGCGGGCGCCCTGTTCGCGGTGCCCGTGATGGCCTTCCTCAACACGGTGGTGCGCTACCTCGTGGGCGGGACGTGGAAGGCGGACGACGAGATCCCGTGGGAGCCGTACTACTTCCCGTGGGAGATCAAGAAGCACGCGCGCAAGAACGATCTCACCCGCGACCAGGTCATGGCCCAGCTCCAGCGCTTCCGCCGGACCCGCGCGAAGGAACGGCTGCAGGCCGCGCTCAAGCGCGGCCGACGGGACGACCGCGCCCGGGCCGCCGCCGGCACGGGTCAGGGCCGCGGCCGCAGCGACGAGCAGGGGGGCGGCCAGGGGGCGGGTTCCGGTGCTCCCGCCTCGCCGGAGCGCACACCGGACAGCGACTAGGATGAGGACCGCGCCCGCCGCCGGCGGGCGCTCACCGTGGCACGACCCAGCGGGTCCCGCACGGCCCCGCACCGACGCACCGACCGGGAAAGAAGACGCACTGTGAGCCTGGCCGAACTGCCCGTCCGTCTCGCCGACATCCAGGACGCCGCCACGCTCCTCGAGGGCGTGATCGACCGGACCCCGGTGACCCACTCCCGGGCGCTCTCGCGGCTCATCGGCTCCGAGGTCAACCTCAAGGCCGAGAACCTGCAGCGCGCGGGCTCCTTCAAGGTCCGCGGCGCCTACGTGCGGATGGCCAAGCTCACCGACGAGGAGAAGGCCCGCGGTGTCGTGGCGGCCTCCGCCGGCAACCACGCGCAGGGGGTCGCCCTCGCCGCCGCCAAGCTGGGCATCACCGCCCGCATCTACATGCCGCTGGGCGCGGCCCTGCCCAAGATCGCCGCGACCCAGGACCACGGCGCCGAGGTGATCCTGCACGGCACCAGCGTGGACGAGGCCCTCGCCGAGGCCCAGCGCCACGCCACCGCGACCGGGGCGGTGTTCGTCCACCCCTTCGACCACCCGGACATCGTGGCCGGGCAGGGCACGCTCGGCCTCGAGGTGCTCGAGCAGGTGCCCGACGTCGACACCGTCATCACCGGGGTGGGCGGCGGGGGGCTGCTCGCCGGCATGGCCGTGGCGGTCAAGGCCCGCGCCGAGCAGCTCGGCCGGCCGATCCGGCTCATCGGCGTGCAGGCGGAGAACGCCGCCGCCTACCCGCCGTCCCTCGCGGGGGACGCGCTCGTGACCCTCGACCGGGTCTCGACCATCGCCGACGGCATCGCCGTGGGCAAGCCCGGCCAGCTGCCGTTCAGCATCATCAAGGAGCTCACCGACGACGTCGTGACGGTCTCCGAGGACTCCCTCGCCCAGGCGCTGATCTTCCTGCTCGAGCGCAACAAGCTCGTGGTGGAGCCGGCCGGCGCCGTCGGCGTCGCGGCCCTCCTGGACGGCCGCCTGCAGGCCGCGTACCCGGACCTCGGCAACACCGTGGTGGTGCTCTCGGGCGGCAACGTCGACCCCATGCTCATGCTCAAGGTCATCCAGCGGGGGCTCTCCGCCGCCGGCCGGTACATGACCATCAAGATGATGCTCACCGACCGCCCGGGCGAGCTCGCCCGCATCTCCGAGCTCATCGCCGTCCAGGACGCCAATGTCACCGGCGTGGACCACACCCGGATCGGCGGCTCGCTCAGCCTGGGGGACGTGTCCATCACCATCGACATGGAGACCAAGGGGCACGAGCACTGCCGCCAGATCCTCCGGGCGCTCGAGGCGGAAGGCTACCACCCCGTCGTCGTGCACTGACCGCCGCCGGGCACCGGTCCCGGCCCCCGACGACGACGGCGCCGGTCCCCGCGGGGACCGGCGCCGGTGTCGTCCGGGGGCGGCGTCAGGTGCGGCGCCGGCCGGTGAGGTAGGTGACGAACGCGCTGACGAACGTCGCGAAGACGAAGACGTTGCGCAGGCTGCCGGGGGCGCTCGCGGCGGGGTCGCCCTGACCCGCGAAGTGCAGCACCACGGCCACGACCCCGAGCACCGCCGTCAGGACCATCAGCGCCTTGGTGCCGGGGCCGGGGCTGCGCAACCAGTGGGTCGTCACGGGAGCCTCAGACCTTGAACGGCTTGGCGTCCAGGATCTTGACCGGGATCTCCTTGCCGTTGGGGGCGGTGTAGGACAGCTCGTCACCGACCCGGTGGCCGGAGATCGCGGAGCCCATCGGGGACTTCTCGGAGAAGACCTCCAGCTCACTGCCGGCGGCCAGGTCCTCGGCCACCTCGCGGGAGCCGATGAGGAAGGTCATCGCCTCGCCCGCGATCTCCGCGGTGACGACCATGCCGGCCTCCACGACCCCGTCGTCGGCAGGGGCCTCGCCGACCTGGGCGTTCTCGAGCAGGTTCTTGAGGTGGACGATGCGCCCCTCGTTCTTGCTCTGCTCCTCGCGGGCGGCGTGGTAGCCGCCGTTCTCCTTGAGGTCGCCCTCCGAGCGCGCCTGGTCGATGCGCTCCACGATCTCGTGCCGGTACGGGCCGGAGATGTGGTCGAGCTCCTTCTTCAGGCGGTCGTAGGCCTCCTGGGTCAGCCAGGCGCCGGTCTTGTTCGTGGTGGTCACAATCTCTCCTCGGTGAACGGTCGGTCGGGCCGCGGCAGTCCTCCCGGGGTCCGGGCGGGTCCGCGGCGGACCGGGACGACGGCGTGGGGGCCGCCGGCGGTGCGGGGGTCCGCTACGCAAAGACCCCGCCCCGGTGCGGGTCGTCCGTTTCGGACGGTGTCCGGCTGCCGGGGACGGGGAGTCCTGCTGCCCAGTCTAGGCGGGGCGGGCGGACAAGCCCAAAGGCCCGACGGCGGCGGCGACACACGGGCGGGACGACCGCCGGGGGCTCAGTCCTCGAGCCAGCAGGAGTCCACGACCGCGGTGGTCGCCAGGTTGGTGGTGCGCACGGCCGCGCGGTGGGAGCTCGTCCCGCCGTCGCCCAGGCGGTCCTCGGGCACGGCCCCGATGGTCACCTCGGACCAGCCCACCACGGCGTACTCCTGGTTGAGGGCCTGCACCGCGCACGTGACGACGTCCTCGGGACGCTTGGTGAGCTCGAAGTCCGCCGTGGCCCGCGCCTCCGAGACCACCTCGAAGCCGATGTCCTTGAACGTGGGGGCGCTCTGCCGCGCCGTGACCACCCAGACGACGAAGACGGCGGTGACCAGGGTGGCCGCCAGGGCGAGACCGATCCAGCCGCGCGTCCCGATCCGGCGCTCGCGGCGGGGGGCTCCGTAGCGGTCGCGGAGCAGGTCTGGGGAGTCGGTGGACACGGCGGCCTCGGGTCTCGGGGGCAAGGGGGCGGCGCCGGGCCCGGCGACCGCCCGACCACTGTAGCCGAGGCCCCTGGGAGCACCCCGGGCGCAGGACCGCCCGGCGAACGCGTAAAATGGGCCGCGGCCCGTGCCCGCACCGGCCGCTTCCCCGACTCCCCGACCGTTCCCGAGAGGACCCCCCGAGTGACCTCCCTGTCAGAGATGCGCCTGCTGGCCGTCCACGCCCACCCCGACGACGAGTCGAGCAAGGGCGCCGCGACCATGGCCCACTACGTCCGGCAGGGGGTCGAGGTCATGGTGGCCACGTGCACCGGTGGGGAGCGGGGCTCGATCCTCAACGCCGAGATGGAGGGCCACCCGCACGCCGAGCGGGACCTGACCGGTCTGCGGCGGCACGAGATGGCGCAGGCGGCCGCCGCGCTGGACGTCGACCACCGCTGGCTCGGCTTCATGGACTCGGGGCTGCCCGAGGGGGACCCCCTGCCGCCGCTGCCGTGGGGCTGCTTCGCCCTGCAGCCGCTCGAGCGCGCCGCCGCGCCCCTGGTCCGGCTCGTGCGCCGGTTCCGCCCGCACGTGATCCTGACCTACGACGAGAACGGCGGCTACCCGCACCCGGACCACATCCAGACGCACAACGTCTCCGTCGAGGCGTTCCGCGCCGCCGGCGACCCCGAGCGGTACCCCGGCCTCGGCGAGCCGTGGACCCCGCAGAAGCTCTACTACGACCGGGCCTTCAACCTCGAGCGCTTCGTGGCCCTGCACGAGGCCCTCGAGGAGCGCGGCCTGCAGTCCCCGTACGCGGCCCGGATCGCGATGCTGCAGGAGAGCGACCCGGAGGGCCACCGCCCGCCGGCCCCCCGGCACGAGACCACCACCAAGGTGCGCTGCCCGGACACGTTCGCGCTGCGGGACGAGGCGCTGCGCAGCCACCGGACCCAGGTGGCGCCGGACGGGATGTTCTTCGCCGTCTCCGCCGAGCTGCAGTCCCAGGTGTGGCCGTGGGAGGACTACGTCCTGGCGGAGTCCCGGGTGCCGACCGACCTGCCGGAGCACGACCTGTTCGCCGGGATCGTGGGCTGAGCGCCGGGATGACCACCGTGCTGAACGTGCTCGCCCTGCTGCCGGCGATGGCGCCCAACCCGATCGACGAGGGCACGCTGCGCCCCGGCCTGGACCCGAGCCAGGTGACCCCCGGGATGCTGGGGTTCCTCATGACGCTGCTGCTGGCCGTGGCGGTCATCTTCCTGGTGCGCGACTTCAACCGCCGCAACCGGCGGCTGCGCTACCGCGCGGAGTACGCCGAGCGCCGCGCCGCGGAGGAGCGGGCCGGCGGCCACACCGGGACCGACAGCGCCGGGACGGACGGCGCCGACGCCAGGACCGGCGCCGACGGCGACCGGGCCGGGGGAG
>NZ_PDDL01000081.1:0-15900 GCF_020833785.1 Kocuria sp. CCUG 69068 | reverse complement strand
CCGGGACCACCCGTGAGTGGGTGGCGCGCGGCGCCGGGGTGCTCCACGTCCTCCGGGACGGAGCGGTCATCGGCGCCCTGGCCCTGGAGGACAAGGTCCGCCCCGAGTCCCGCGCCGCCGTGGCCGCCCTGCAGGACAGGGGGGTGCGCGTGGCGATGATCACCGGCGACGCCCGCCAGGTCGCCGAGGCCGTGGGCGCCGAGCTCGGCATCGACGAGGTCTTCGCCGAGGTCCTCCCGCAGGACAAGGACACCAAGGTCACCGAGCTCCAGTCCCGGGGGATGACCGTGGCGATGGTCGGCGACGGCGTCAACGACGCCCCCGCCCTGGCCCGGGCCGAGGTCGGCATCGCCATCGGCGCCGGCACCGACGTGGCCATGGAGTCGGCCGGGGTGGTCCTGGCCGGCAACGACCCCCGGTCCGTGCTGTCGATGATCGAGCTGTCCCGGGCCAGCTACCGGAAGATGATCCAGAACCTGGTCTGGGCCGCCGGCTACAACGTGGCCGCCGTGCCCCTAGCCGCCGGGGTGCTCGCGCCGATCGGGATCGTGCTGTCCCCGGCCGTGGGCGCGGTGCTGATGTCGGCGTCCACCATCGTGGTGGCGCTCAACGCCCAGCTGCTGCGCCGCCTCGACCTCGACCCGGCCCATCTGGCCGCCGTCAGCGCCGAGGACCGCCGTCCCGCCGAGCAGTCCACGACTGCCCCCACCCACTGACCCACCGACACAACCGACAAGAAGAGAAGGACACCCCCATGAAGCGAACCACCGCCCTCAGCACCCTCGCCCTGGCCTCCGCCCTGGCCCTGACCGGCTGCGGCACCGGCGCCGACGAGCAGGACACCGGCACGAGCGCGGAGACCGCCGCCCCGGCCACCGCCGCCCCCGAGACCCCCAGCACCACGTCGGCCTCCGAGGAGCCGATCGCCGAAGAGCACAACGACGCGGACGTGATGTTCGCCCAGATGATGGTCCCGCACCACGAGCAGGCCGTGGAGATGAGCGAGACGCTGCTGGCCAAGGAGGAGGTGCCGGCCGAGGTCGCCGATTTCGCCCAGCAGGTGATCGACGCCCAGGGCCCGGAGATCGAGCGCATGAACGCCATGCTCGAGGCCTGGGGCCAGGAGCCCATGATGGAGTCCGGCGGCATGGAGGGCATGGACCACGGCTCCGGGGCGGGGATGAGCGGGATGATGAGCGAGGAGGACATGCAGGCCCTGGAGGACGCCCAGGGCACCGAGGCCTCCCGGCTGTACCTGGAGCAGATGACCGCCCACCACGAGGGCGCGGTCGAGATGGCCCGCGACCAGGTCGAGCAGGGGCAGAACCCGCAGGCCGTGGCCCTGGCCCAGGACGTCATCGAGGCCCAGGAGGCCGAGATCACCGAGATGGAGGGCCTGCTCCAGGGCCTGCCCAGCGGCTCCTGAGACTCCGCAGGTCGTCCGGGGCCGCTACAGGGCGGCCCCGGAACAGCGCCAACTACCACGGAAGGAACCCGTCATGATGTGGGGTGACGGCATGGGGTGGATGTGGCTGTTCTGGCTCCTGCTCATCGGGGGCACGGTGGTGCTGGTCTTCGTGCTGGTGAAGGCGTTCACCAGCGGCTCGGGCGGCGGCACCTGGCAGGGCGGCACCGCGCCGCCGACGACGGGTGCAGGCCCGCGCCGGTCCCGGGAGATCCTCCAGGAGCGCTACGCCCGCGGAGAGATCAACACCGAGGAGTACCGGGAACGCCTACGGACCCTGGAAGAAGGCGACCGGTGAGCCCGCTGAGCCGCCGCCAGCAGCTGTCCCTGGATGCGGCGGAGGAAGACCGGGCCGCATGATGTCCTTCACGATCGACGGGTAAGGGTACGACGCCGAGCGCACCGACCAGCGGGTCCGGGTGGGCACCGTGGAGGTGTGGACCCTGACCAACTCCAGCCCCCTGGACCACCCGGTGCACCTGCACGTGTGACCCCTGCAGGTCGTGGCCGAGGAGGGCCGCGACGTCTCCGCACCGCGGTGGCGGGACGTGGTCAACATCCCGGCCTTCGGGGGGGGGTCACCGTCCGGGTGGCCTTCGACGACTTCGGCGGCCGCCCCGTCTTCCGCTGCCACACCCTCGACCACGAAGACCTCGGCATGATGGGCACCCTCGAGGTCCGCTGAGCGGCGGTGGGCCCGACCCACCGACCTTGTCCGACAACCCCACCGCCGAGAAACGATCGCACCCCGGCAGGAAGGACGTGCAGCTCCCCATGAACGACAGCACGCAGACGCAGCAGAAGCTCTCCCTGACCGGATCCGTCGCCCTGGGCACGGGGGTGATGATCGGTGCGGGCATCTTCGCCCTCGTGGGGCAGGTCGCGGAGCTGGCCGGGGGCTGGGTGCCCTGGGCGTTCCTCGCCGGCGCCGTGGTCGTGGCGTTCAGCTCCTACTCCTACATCCGCTACTCGGCCACCAACCCGTCCTCCGGCGGGATCGCGATGCTACTCAAGGCCGCCTACGGCCCCGGGGTTCTCGCCGGGTCCTTCTCCCTGTTCATGTACGTGTCGATGATCCTGGCCGAGTCCCTGCTGGGCCGCACCTTCGCCTCCTACCTGCTGCGCCCCTTCGGCCTGCAGGACTCCGCGGTGTGGGTGCCGGTGCTGGCGGTGGTGGCCATCGCGGCCGCCGCCCTGGTCAACCTGGTGGGCAACCGGTGGGTGGAGCGCTCCGCCACGGTGACCGCGGCAATCAAGATCGTCGGGATCGCCGTGCTGGCGGTCGCGGGCATCCTCGCGGCAGGGGTGTCCTCCCTGGGCAGGCTGTTCACCGCCGCCGACCGCACCCCACCGGAGGCGGGCTGGCTGGGCTTCCTGGCCGGGACCACCCTGTGCATCCTGGCGTACAAGGGCTTCACCACGATCACCAACCAGGGCGCGGACCTGCAGCAGCCGCAGCGCAACATCGGCCGCTCCATCATGATCTCCATCGCCCTATGCACCGTGCTCTACCTGCTGATCACCGTCGCGGTCACCGGCAGCCTGACCGTGCCGCAGATCGTGGCGGCCCGGGACTACGCCCTGGCCGAGGCGGCCGAGCCGATGTTCGGCGCCTGGGGTGTGACGCTGACCGTGGTGATCGCCGTCGTCGCGACGCTGTCGGGACTGGTCGCGAGCCTGTTCTCGGTCTCGAAGCTCTACGACATGCTCCGCGACATGGGCCAGGCCCCCGGGCTGCCGGGGCAGGAGGGTCACCAATCCCTCTACATCACGGCCGGGCTGGCGATGCTGATGGCCGCGTTCTTCGACCTGTCCCAGATCGCCTCCCTCGGCGCCATCCTGTACCTGGCCATGGACATCGCCATCCACCTCGGCATCCTGCGCCACCTCAAGGACGATGTCGGGGCCAAGCCCTGGATCCCCGGGATCGCGATCCTGCTCGACGCCGCGGTGCTCGTGCCGTTCGTGCTGCTGAAGGCCCAGTCGGACCCGTTCACCCTGGTGGTCACCGCCGTGGTGGCCCTGATCATCGTCGTCGCACAGTGGGTCGTCGTCCGCCGGCGCGACGGGGCGAACAGCACCGGGCAGCAGCCCCACACTCACCCCTGAAGCCGGTCGCGCGACCGGCTCACGGTGAGGGGCCCGTCGGTGGACGGGCCCCTCACCATGAGCGTGCTCGTTCAGTTCTGGCCGGCCAGCCAGGTGCGGAAGTCCGCGATCTGCGCCTGTTGCGCGGTGATCCCAGCGCTGGAGGCCACCCGCAGCTGAGCATGATCAGCGCGGGACTGCAGCTCGAGGAACTCGACGATCCCGCCGTTGTGGTGCGGGATCATCTTCTGCACGAAAGCGACGTCGAAGTCCTCGCCAGCCTCAACAGCGGCCAGTTCTTCGACCATCATCCGGGTCTCCTCCTCCAGGATCTTCATCTCCTCCTGTGCTTCCTCCGGGGCCTGAGCCTTGGCCTCTTCCGGGGTCAACCCGTACCACTCCTCCAACCAGGTGGTGAACTGGTCGATCTGGTGCTGCTGGCTGGCGATGATGTTCTCCGCGTGGGTGCGGATGTCCGGGCTGGTCCCGCGCTCGAGCTCCAGCTGGGCCATCTCGATCGCGGCCTGGTGGTGGCCAATGATCTCGGCCAGGAAAGTGACCTCCAGCTGCTCGCCCTCCAAACCGGCCAGGGTCTCACCGAATTCGTAGGCGGTCGGGGAGGTGGGATCGGGGCCGAGCATGTCCTCCGGGGCCTGATCCTGGGCGTGGGACGAGACCGGGGTGGTCACCTGTCCGTGGGCGAACACTGGGGCGCTGGCCCCGCCCCACAGGGCCGTGGCGACGACAACGGTGGAGGCGGCGGCCGCCGTGCGACGGCCAGGGAACTGGATGGAACGCATGATGATGTCTCTCTTCCGCAATGAAGGAGCTCGACCCCGAGGTGCCGGCTCGGTCATCAGCCCCGTACCCTGCGCGTGAACAAACCGCGCGGGCAGAGCTGTACTGAACAAGGGGCGGGGGGAAGAGGGAACCCGCATCCGGGCACGCCCGATCAGCCCATCAGGCTCCTCTTTCACCGACGGAGGCCGGTCATCGGCGTCCGTGGGTCAGCGCGAGTCTGGGCTCAGCCCAGGGAGGCGACCAGTGCCGCACAGGCGGCCTCGCAGCGACGGCAGGCCTCAGCACAGATCCGGCAGTGCTCGTGCATGTCCGCGTGCTGCTCGCACTCATCAGCACACGCCTTGCACGCCATCTGGCAGACCCGGATCGCGTCCAAGGTGATGTTCGCGTCGTAGCCGGTGTGCCGGGAGAGCACCCGCCCGGTGGCCTCGCACAGGTCCGCGCAGTCGAGATTGGTGCGGATGCACTTGGTCAGCTCGGCGACCATGTCCTCGGACAGGCAGGCATCGGCACAAGCGGTGCAGGTCTGGGCGCACTCGAAGCAGGCCTCGATACAGGCCGCCAGCTTGCCCTGGTCCACTCCCCCGAGGTCCTTCGGGTAGGTCTCCAGCATCGCGCTCACGTGATGGGTCATGGCTTGCTCCTTCGTCGGTTCGGTCGAGGAGACGAACCGGCCGGAGCCAGCCCGCCATGTCATCGACAGTAAACTGCCGATTCTGTGTGACGCGACCCGAAAGCTTGAAGATTTGATGAAGATCAACGCCTCAAGAATCCGCGATCCCGCCTCACTACCTGGCCTCTACATCGGTGCAGCGGGCTGAATATGGAGATTTCATGAAGAAACCCTGCCCTAAGGCCTCGGAAGGGCACTTCCGAAGCCCTCCCAAACTGTGAGCCACCTTGAAAATCCTCCCCAACAATCTTGGTGCTGGCCCGGCCCGCGCTGAAGACTGCGCATGGTTGCAGAGCCCTGTCGCTGTCGGCTGCGTCCAGCGAAACGCGCGCCACCATGCCATGTGTCCTAGTCAGAGCGCTTTGAAAGACCGGTGTGAGCTACGCGACGGGTCCTGCTGCGTGACGGTTTCACTTCCTCGGGGCGTATTTTTCCGAGGCCGGAATCACAGCTTCCCGCTCCCGACTGAGGAGAGAATCCAGGCCGTGACCTAAACGTGACACTTTCGTTATGGATGGGCTACTGTCCACTGCGTGCCGATGACTGATCCGGTCGGCGCCCTCGTGCACATCGCCGAATTCTGCCGGTGCTCGAGGTTCCTGAAGAGATATCGCTTGGCAGAAGCGGGGGAACCATTTTCGGTCCCGGTGATCCGGGGCCTTGGGGTTAAGCCGGCAGAGCGCGTGCGCTCTGCCGGCCGGGTGTCTCCCACCCGCATCCGACAGCTCACCTCGTAGGCAAAGGGAGGAACTAACCCATGACTGTTTTCAAGCGCCACGCTGCCCGCCACCGTGCCGAGACCACCTCTCACGCCGTGCGCAACACCACGATCGCTGCCACCGCCGGTGCGGTGCTCATCGGCTCCATCGCCCCGGCCCAGGCCTACGCCGAGGTCCCCGCAGAGACCGCCCCCGCCTACGCGACCCCCGCGTCCGCACTGACGACTTACACCTCGGCGGCCTCCCAGCCCGCGGCCGCCCCGCAGACCGTCTCCACCGCCTCTTCCCAGGCCCCGGCCGCGCCCGAGCAGGCTACATCGGCCGTGGCGGTGTCCACCCAATCGGCGGACATCACCGAAATTACCGGCGCCTCCGGGATCGTGGGCACAGCGATGCAGGGAGCCGGCACCGGTTACGTCTGGGGCGGCACGGACTTCGGCGCCTGGGACTGCTCCGGCTTCACCCAGTGGGTCTACGCCCAGCAGGGCATCGACCTCCCCCGCACTAGCCAGCAGCAGTGGGCGGCCGGCACCCTGACCACCGACCCGCAGCCTGGCGACCTCGTCGTCCAGAACGGCGGGGCCCACATCGGGATCTACCTTGGTGGCGGCAAGATGATCTCCGCGCTGAATCCCACCCAGGGCACCTTCGTGCACAGCGTGAATGCCATGCCGACGGTCGGCTACGTCACCTTCCGCTGAGCCAACCCTCCGTCCGCCACGAATGCCGCTCGTGGCGGGCGGCGGGTGTGCCCCCCACCTGATCAGCATCCAGGATCGGTCGGTCAGAACCGGAGATGCCTGCACCCATCCACCGCCGGGGAACACCCCGATCTGGCCGCCTGATGGGCCCGCTCTTGAAGGTTCAGTGAAGATCTACCGCCCAGCCCTCCCAGCCCGGCGAAGCCAGCTGCGGCGGGGCTACCGTGGATGGATCGGTCCGCCTCGACCCGAGGCTGAACAGAGCAAACACCACGATGTGCAGGTCCAGTACGGGCTGCTGCGAAAGAGAGATTCGTCATGACGTCGACGTTCAAGCACCTGGCCGCCGGGACGGCCCTGGCGCTGGCCCTCAGCGGTGCCGGGGCGACCGCGGCGGTCGCGTCCCCGACGCACCAGCCTGCCTCCGCCTCCGCACAGACGGGCGCTGAGCGGCACATGAACCACGACCGCCACTTCGCCGTGATGATGGTCCCCCACCACCAAGGTGCCACCGACATGGCCGAGCTGGCCCTGCAGAAGTCCGAGCGTCCCGAAATCCGTGACCTGGCGGAGAAGATCATCGAGGCCCAGACCGAG
The DNA here is from genome assembly GCF_020833785.1 of Kocuria sp. CCUG 69068. Classification (NCBI taxonomy): domain Bacteria; kingdom Bacillati; phylum Actinomycetota; class Actinomycetes; order Micrococcales; family Micrococcaceae; genus Kocuria; species Kocuria sp. CCUG 69068. Next base: position 8,856 of record NZ_PDDL01000081.1, on the reverse strand, counting down.
GAGATCCAGCAACTGGAAGCAGCGGCCCAGCGGCTGGCCGCCGAGAACACCCCGGGACACCACCACCATGGACACGGCCACCACCACGGCCACGGGCACCACGTCCACGGCCATGGCCATGGCGGCCATGGCCGGAGCATGAATGCCGACATGCAGGGCGCCATGATGGGCGAGATGGACGGCATGGACGGCATGGACGGCATGAGCCTCGAAGAGCTGGCGAAACGGTCCGGGGATGAGTTCGACAAGGCCTTCCTCGAAGAGATGATCGCCCACCACCAGATGGCTCTCGAGATGGCCGAGATGGAGCTGCAGATGGGCACCGACCCCGAGTTGCGAGCCATGGCGGAGAAGATGATCGAGGACCAGCAGGCGGAGATCGAGCTCATGCAGGGCTGGTTGGAGGAGTGGTTCGCGGCCTGATCCAGGACCACGAGCTGGGCCGTCATCGACTGGAACGGGCCGACACCGGGATGTCATGGTCCCCGTCGACCCGTTCCAGCCAGTCCAGTCCAGTGCGGTGATCCCCGACGCGGCACCCGATGGGCGCGCACCCTTCGCGCAGTCAGCAGCACCCCGAACGGTCACCGACCAACCGTAGGTTTGGCAGCACCGCGCCCTCTTGCCTCAGGACACGGCCCCCCTCCCCCTCGCCTGGGGTCCTGTTCCTCCAGCGCGCGCACCGTCACCGAGATGGCCGAGACCACCGGAGTCCCCTCGCCCGGTGGTGGTGGCCGGATCCCGGCCGTGTTGCGTCTGTCCGGGCTCGTGGAGGGGCGACACGCGATCTTCTCAGTGTCCGATATCCCTCTCATCGGCCCGGTGCAGGGGATCGTTAGCCACAGCGACCACCGGTTCACCGGTGAGCCCGGCCACGACGAGTCCACCCCCCTGTTTCGTTTCCGAGGCCTCAGACACGGTCGCCCTGGGACGCTGGGGCTCGCAGCACAGTGTTCATGTCACAGCGATCAGTACCGGGAGGACAGATGACGGATCCGCTCACCGGACGTGTGCTGGTGGTCGACGACGAGGTCGACCTCGCGCAGCTGATCGCGGACTATCTGCGCAAGGCCGGGCTGGAGGTCGTGATGCGCCACGACGGCACGGAGGCGGTGGCCGCGGTACGGAACTTCGCCCCGGACGTGCTGGTGCTCGACCTCGGGCTGCCGGGGATCGACGGGATCGAGGTGTGCCGTCAGGTGCGGACCTTCTCGGACTGCCACGTCCTGATGCTCACCGCCCGGGATGATGAGGTCGACAAGATCGTGGGCCTGTCGATGGGAGCCGACGACTACGTGACCAAGCCGTTCAGCCCGCGCGAACTCGTGGCCCGGGTGCAGGCCATGCTGCGCCGGGTGCGCACCCAGTCCGCACCCGTCCCGGAGCCGGCGGGCCAGGACCAGGGGCTGGTGATCGGGGACCTGGTGGTGGACGGGGACTCCCGCCAGGTGCACCTGGGCGGGGAACCGGTGGCGTTGACGAGGATCGAGTTCGACCTGCTCCTGTGCCTGGCTGCCCGCCCCCAACTGGTGCTCTCGCGCCGGCAGCTGGTGGAGATGGTCTGGGACACGCACTGGACCGGGGACGAGCACCTGGTGGATGTGCACATCGGACGGATCCGCAAGAAGCTCGGCGACGTAGCCACCAGGCCGACATTCATCCACACGATCCGCGGGATCGGCTACCGGATGGGCACCGGGCGATGAGCGCCGCCGTCTCCGACCGGACCCGGGCCTGGTCTTTGTCCTGGAGCCCATTGACGGTGCGATTGATGCTAGCCCAGACCGCAGTGCTGGCCATCGGGCTGATCATCGTGGTGATCACCGCGGTGCTGGTCGGGCCGAACATGTTCTATCACGAGCTCATCGAGGCCGGCCACGCCGATGAGGCCACCGGACTGGTGCACCTGGAGGACGCCTTCCGCTCGGTGAGCCTCACCGCCCTGACCATCGGGGGGCTCCCGGCGCTCTACATCGCCGGGATGCTCACCTTCTACCTCTACCGCACGATCGGGCGGTCCCTGGTCTCCTTCAGCACCGCCGCCCAGGAGGTGGCTGCCGGCAACTACGACGTGCGTGTCACCTCCACCAGCCTGGGCGCGGAGTTCGACTCCCTGGCTGGGTCTTTCAACGACATGGCGGCCAGGCTCGACGCCGTGGACACCACCCGGCGCCAGATGCTGGCCGATCTGGCTCATGAGATGCGCACCCCCCTGGCCAGTCTCAAAGGACATCTAGAGGGCATCGAGGACGGAGTGGTCGAGTGGGATGCACGAACCACGGGCATCTTGTACGCCCAGATCGCCCGGCTGGAGCGACTGGCCCGCGACATCCGCCAGCTCACCGCCGCCGAGGAAGGCATGACCCATCTGCAGCTGACCCTCCAGGACCCGGGCCGGCTGGCAGCCCAGGCGGCCGCGGCCGTCCAACAGGACGCCGCCGCTCAGAACATCTCGGTGACCTCCATCAGCACCGGCATGGAGGTCACACCGGTGCTGGTCGATCAGGAGCGGATGGGACAAGTGTTGGGCAACTTGCTGGAGAACGCCTTACGCCACACCCCATCCGGCGGGGCCGTCACCGTGCGCACCGACCACACCCCGGAGGCGGTCACTGTCACCGTCACCGACACCGGGGAAGGCATCGGCTCCGAGCACCTCCCGCACGTGTTCGAGCGCTTCTACCGCGCCAACACCGGCCGGGAGGCCCACCGCGTGGGCTCAGGCCTGGGACTGGCCATCAGCAAATCCCTGGTCGAGGCCCAAGGCGGGACCCTGGAGGCCACCAGCGGCGGCCCCGGACGCGGGACCAGCTTCCGGATCCACCTGCCCCGCCACACGCCCCCGGACTGACCCCAGCGTCACCAGACCGTTCCGTGACGGCGGCGGGCCGTGCCCGCCGCAGAGAGCACGTCTGCTGCGGCGGGCACGGCCCGTCATGTCGTGGCTACCGGTACAGCCTATCCGTGGCTGTCCTGGGCCGGCCTGCCCAGCACCAGCTGGCGGGTGCCTTTCACGCTGGTGCTGACCACCTTCTCCAGCGGTCCCTGCCCCAGGCTCCGGTGCCAGGCCACCGCGAACAGCGCCGCCACCGCCAGGTGGACCATGAACCACAGGTAGGGCAGCTCGTAGTGGGCCTCGAAGGACAGTGCCACCAAGTGGACGGTGTAGAGGGTCAAGGTCATCACGCCCATCGCCGACAGCGGTAACAACCATGCCCCGATCTTCGGGCCGATCAGCAGGAAGACGCCCAGCACCGCCAGGCTCACCCCAAGGCTGGCCGCGATCGCCAGCGGGGTGTTGGTGTGCGGGGTGGCGATCGCCAACCACCACACAGTCTCCGTGGGCAACGAGTCTGGCCCCCAGACCAGTACATCCTCCAGCTCGTGCTCGCCCATTGAGGAGGCATCCAGCAGCCGCTGGTAACCACCCAAGGCATAGAGCAGGACATAGGAAGTGGTCTGGGCGAAGATCGCCAGCCCCACGCCCACCACCACCAGTCGAGCTTGAACCTCCGTCTTGCGCAGATTCAACCGCCCCAGCCCCAGTCCGACCAGGAGATAGGTCATGTACGGCAGGGCCGGATAGGTCCCGGTCAGCAACAGCTGGGAGGCCGTGGCACCGGGCTGCGTGAGCAGATCCGTGAACGTGGGGTTGTAGGAGACGAATTCGGGCAACGCATTTTGGAGTCCCTGCATCAGCATCGGGGACACCACCCCGAAAAGCACTGCGGAGATGAACAGGGCCTTCGGGCCTGCATGCAGGAACGGAATCGCCAGCAGGAAGAACACCCCGTAGTAGATCAGGATGTTGTAAGCGGGCGGGTCCTCCGACATCAGCGTCCCGATCCACAACCCCACGATCGCGATCAGCACCGCGCGCACCACCAGGCCGATCCGGTCAGCGGTCATCGTCCTACCCTCGTGCGGGTGCCGCCCCCCGGAGGTCAGTGCCAGCCCCACCCCTGCCAGCAGGGCGAACAGGGCCGCTGAGTCCCCCGAGAACAGCCGCCACGACCAGCTCGCTTCCCCGGTCTCCTCGTTCCAAGCCGGTAGCAGATGAATGGCCATCAGCCCGATCAGCGCCAGCCCCCTGGCCGCATCGATCCCCACCAACCGGCGGGTGGGCCTTACCACCGCGTCTCCAAGACCCGCCGGCAAATGCCCTCCCATCCTCGATCCAGTACTCATCATTCCCCCTGTTAACGACAAGGTCCCGGTGCATCCGGGACCCTCTGTCCCAGGGTGGACGCCTCACTTGGAGTCCCCGTCGCGGGATTCTCAAGGTTCCATGAAGACTCCAAGGTCCATGGGCGACGCAGGCGCTTCTCCGTGCGACCGAAGCACGAAACGAGGAAAGGGAGACCCAGCGCAGGACCCGCGAGGTGGCCCGGGGTCCGTCGGACCCTGTGATCCGAGCCAGATCACCCCTTCACGTTAAAGACGGGCGCCCCAGCCCTGGGGAGGAATACTGGGGCACCCGAATGTCCGTGCACGAACGGATGAGAACGGGGTGTTCTCACTGGCAAACTATGCCCTCATCGACCCAGAAAAACAGGACGTAGAGCACCCAGCAGAGCAAGCTTCAGGGAATCTTCATGTCGTCTTGAGGGAAGCTCCACAATCCACTTCACATCCCGCCGTCACCTTTGAACTGCCATAGGCCCCGCGTCGACGTGTGGCCAACGAACGGCCCCTTCAAGTGCCGAAAGGGGACTGCCGCACCGATAAGTGCACCTATCGGTGCGGCAGTCCCCCTCGTCGGCTTTGTGACTCGAACGCGCCCGGCGAGATACATGGAGTGGGTCACCCGTTGCGAGCAGCGCCTGTAGCGCGGTAGCTGTGCGGGGCGCCTGCCGGGGCGGCACCGGTGATGTGCTCGGCGTGCGAGAGCGCCTCGGCCAGCAGGCGGTGCACGTGGGTGTCGGTCGCCCAGTAGTACGCGAAAGTGCCCTGCCGCCGGCTCTCCACCAATCCGGCCAGGCGCAGCTTGGCCAGGTGCTGGCTCACCGCCGTGGGCGCGGCGCCGACCAGCTCGGCCAGGGCGTTCACGCTGGACTCGCCCTGGAACAGTGCCCAGAGGATTTTCACCCGCGTCGCATCGGAGAGCATGCGGAAGGTTCCCGCAGCGATCCGGGCATGCTCATCATCGGGGGCAGGGTGGACCAGCTCGTCGTGCACGGCACCATGCTATCTGCGCCTTTGTATCTTCGTATCTACGTAGATACGCTTCCAGTGTGAAACCAGCCCGGCCCACCCCCGCACACGGCGACTCTCCCACCCACTCCCAGGACCATGGCCATGGTCACCATGAGGGTCATGGGCACCACGGCGGTTGGGCCCGGCTCAAGCACGCCCTCATCCCGCACAGCCATGACCACACCGAGGCCATCCAGACCGCTGAGCAGGCCAGTTCCATCGGCATCCGCGCCGCCTGGATCAGCCTGGCCGGGATGGGGGCCACGGCACTGCTGCAGATCGTCATCGTCTGGCTCAGCGGGTCGGTGGCCCTACTCGCTGACACCGTGCACAACCTCGGGCACCTGGCCACGACCATCCCGCTGATCATTGCCTTCCGCCTCGGCCGCCAGGCCCCCACCCGGCGCTACAGCTACGGGTTCCGGCGGGCCGAGGACCTGGTCGGGCTGCTCATCGGGGCCGTGATCGCCCTCTCGGCCGCGCTGATCGTCTGGGAATCACTGCGGGCGCTGACCACCCAGCAGGACATGACCCACCTCGGGTGGGTCCTGGCTGCCGCCCTTGTCGGGGCCGCCGGCAACGAGGTCGTGGCCCGCTATCGCATCCGGGCCGGGCGGCGCATCGGCTCAGCGGCGCTGATCGCCGAGGGCCAGCACGCCCGCACCGACGCCCTGACCTCCCTAGCGGTGGTGCTCGGGGTCATCGGCGCCTGGTTCGGGCTCCCGTGGGTGGATCCGGTGATCGGCCTGGCCATTGCCGCGGTGATCATCGCGGTGCTGGTCGGGTCGATGCGCACGGTCGTGCGCCGGCTCATGGACGGCGTCGAGGACGGGACCTTGGACTTGATCGAGCGCACGGCCGCCGCCGTACCCGGGGTCGCAGCGGTGGGCCGGACACGGGCCCGGTGGAGCGGGCACCGCCTGGAGGCCGAGGTAGCGATCGCCGTGGAGAACACCCTGAGCGTGGAGGCCGGCCACAACCTCGCCCACGCCGTCGAGGAGCACCTGCGCCTACACGTCCCCCATCTGCAGCAGGCCACCATCCACGTCACCCCCGCCCAGACAGCCACCACTTCCCGGACGATCCCGTGACGCATCGGACTCAGATGGTCCTCGCTTGCGGCAGCTCCCGGATCCGCCGGTAGAGGGTCGCCCGCGACATCCCCAGGTCTCGAGCGACCTGGGTGGCCGGCTCCCCGGACTCGATCAGGCGCAGGGCGTTGCGGATCTGGGAGTCGGTGAAAGTCTGACGCCGCCCGCCCAGGTCCTTACCGGCGGCCCTCCGTTTGGCCACCGAGTCGGTGATCCGCTCCCGCTTGATCTCCAACTCCATCTGCGCCAGGGCGGCCATGACGGTGAAGACCATGGAACCCATCGGGGTCGCGGTGTCCACGTCTCCCCCACCGAGGTTCAGCACCCGCAGCCCGGCACCTGTGCCCCGCAGCTCTTCGGCGAAGCTCAGCATGTTCTGAGTCGATCGCCCCAACCGGTCCAGCGTGGTGATGACCAAGGTGTCGCTCTCTTCGAGGGCGGCCACTGCTTTGTCGAACTGTGGGCGTGATGCACGGCCTCCAGACACTCCACTGTCCATGTAGATGTCATCGCGTCGCACGCCGGCATGTAGCAGGTCGGATACCTGACGGTCCGCATCCTGCTGCCGTGTCGATACCCGGGCATACCCGATGAGCTTCCCCACGTCCACCTCATCTGTCTCGTAACTAACGTTGAGTATCGAATTCTAGAGGCATGGATAAAGCACAAGGATGCGAGACAGGCCGAACCGCGGAAACATGCGGGTGCAGTTTTTTGCGACGAGACGTCTTGCATCCCATCCCTTGTGGCCATCCACTTGGAGCAGTCCTTCACCCTTAAAACCTTTGACGGTCGACCTGGGCCGGGACTCGACCGTCGCCCACTTCTGCGTTTCGGCATGGGAGTCAACGTTCTACCTGATAGAAATTCGTCTTCCATCCAGTAGAATTGGTTTGTGGTCGCCGGGAAGGTGGCAGAACGCAGTTCGTTCCGTGGAGGTGTGGTGACGTGGCCAAGGGTGCAACCGAGGAGCGCAAGAAGGTCGATGCGGTGGAGCGGGCGCTGTCGATCCTGGATGTCTTCAGCGAGAACGATGTCCGCCTGTCGTTGACGGAGATCGCCAAGCGGACGGGGTTGTATCCGAGCACCACGCTGCGCCTGGCCGGGTCCTTGGAGTACTGGGGGTATCTGCGCCGTGACGCAGACGGTCACTTCCGGTTGGGGCCCACGGTGTTGCGCTTGGGGTCGTTGTACCGGGATTCCTTCGATCTGGGTGAGGTGATCCGCCCGGCGCTGAAGCGGTTGAGCGAGGCCTCTGGGGAGACGGCGGCCTTCTACGTGCGGGAGGGCGAGGACCGGGTGTGTCTCTACCGTCATCACTCCAAGCACCCGCTGCGCCACCACATCGAGGAAGGCGTGCGTCTCCCCTTGGATCGGGGGGCCGGCGGGCATGTGCTGATGGCCTACACCGGTGGGGACACCGAGATCCACCGGCAGGTGCGCGCGGAGGGCTACCGCGCTTCTTTCGGGGAGCGTGACCCGGAGACCGTCGCGGTGTCGGTGCCGGTCTTCGGCGCCGGGGGCGCCTTTCTGGGCGCGTTGACCCTGGTGGGCACGCGTACCCGCATCACCGAGGAGTCCGTGCCGGGGCTGATCGAGCTGCTGCGGGGTGAGGCCGCCCAGCTGCAGGAGGAGCTGGACGGCCGCCGCACCGTCAGGGCCTGATCCTCAGCGCTGCGGCTTGACCAGCAGCACGGGCGCCTCGGCGCTGAGCAGAATCTCCTGCGCCAGACTGCCCATCAGCAGCTTGCCCACCGCGGAGCGGTGCCGGGTGCCCACCACGATGACCTGAGCCTTCTCGGCGGCGGCCACATCGAGCACCGCATGGGCCGGGCTCTGCTGAGCCGGCACCTCGTGCATCGCCCACTGCTGGATCTTCTCCCCCATGCTGTGAAGTCGTTGCTGGGCGGCCGTGTCGGCCTCCGTACTGGTGGCGACCACGTGCAGTGGCACCCGCCGGCGTGCGGCTTCGGCCACGCCGTGGGTGAGGGCCGCTTCGCTTTCTTCGGTTGCTCCGTAGGCAACGATCACACTCATCTTTTACCCCGTTCATCTGTCTGTGCTTGACATCACAACACCCTCGACGTTCTACTGTACGTTAGTCAATGCTACTAGATAGAATTCTGGTGGCTCCGGCGAGGAGGGGAACATGATCAAGAAAGTCGGGAAGTGGGTCGCGTTGGGCGCACTCGTGCCTGTGGTGGCCTTGGCGGGGATCGACGCCCATCAGGCCGGCGCGGTCTCGGGCGCCCGGACGGGGCTGACCATCATCGCCCCGGCCTCGGCCGGGGGCGGCTGGGACACGGTCGCCCGGGAGCTGCAGGCGGCGATGCGCGAGAACGGGGTGGTCAGCAACCCGCAGGTCGTCAACATGCCCGGGGCGGCCGGAACCATCGGGCTGAACCAGCTGCTGCAGATGCACGGGCGCGAGGACGTCGTGCTGTGAGTGTGCCAGCCTGAAGTGGCCCCACCTGGAGCGGTTTTGATGCTCTGATTGGGCCCCACCCTCGACCCACCAGCTCTACCGTTCGAATCGTCTGGCAAGGCGATTTCGGGGGTAGAAGCGTTG
>NZ_PDDL01000080.1:0-15962 GCF_020833785.1 Kocuria sp. CCUG 69068 | reverse complement strand
GGCGCGGGCCGGCCGCGCGCGGCGCCTCCTCGGCCCAGCAGGACCACCAGAGCAGGAACACGCCCGCGCCCAGCAGCACGCCCAGCGCCGCGCTCACCGCGCTGCTCCGGCCGGGCCGTCGTCCGCCAGCAGCTCGCTCACCCGGTGCCCGGCCCGCTCGAACTTCCACGCCGCCGGCGCCTCGGCGGCCACTGCCAGCAGGGCGCCGTCCGTCTCGGCGAAGACCGGGTACGTCTCGATCACGCCGTTCTCGACCCGGTTGCCGATCGCGAGGATCTCGCTCACCCGGCGGCGGCCGTGCCGGTCCCGGTGGCAGTGCACCACGAGGTCGAAGCACGAGGCCACCGTGGGCACCACGAACCCGGAGCTGATGTTCTCCCCCGCCAGCAGCGGCAGGGTGCAGATCTTGGTCACGGCGTCCCGGGCGGAGTTGGCGTGCAGGCTGCACATCCCCGGGAGTCCGCTGTTGAGCGCGATGAGCATGTCCAGGCTCTCCGCCTCCCGGACCTCCCCGACCACGAGCCGGTCCGGGCGCATCCGCAGCGCCTCCTTGACGAGCCGGCGCAGGGGGATCTCGCCCGTGCCCTCGAGATTGGGCTGACGGCACTGCATCCCCACGACGTCGCGCAGCGGGACCTGCAGCTCGAAGATCTCCTCGACCGTCACCACCCGCTCCCGGGGGCCGATCGAGGCGCACAGACAGTTCAGCAGCGTGGTCTTGCCCGCCTGCGTGGCGCCGGAGACGAGGATGTTGAGCCCGCTGGCCACGGCCGCGTCGAGGAAGCGCGCGGCGCGCGGCGGCAGCGCGCCCAGCTCCACGAGGTCGTCCAGGCGCCGGGCCCGGGCCACGAACTTGCGGATGTTCACGGCCCAGTGCCGGCGCGTCACGTCCGGGATCACCACGTGCAGCCGGGACCCGTCCGGCAGCGCCGCGTCCACGAACGGGGAGGACAGGTCCAGGCGACGGCCCGAGGACTTGAGCATCCGCTCCACCAGGTTGCGGATCTGGGCCTCGGTCAGCACGAGGCTCGTCAGCTCGGACTCCCCGCCGCGGGCGGCGTAGACCTCCGCGGGGCCGTTGATCCAGATCTCCTCGATCCGCGGGTCGTCGAGCAGCGGCTGCAACGGGCCGAACCCGGCGACCAGGTCCAGCAGCACCCGCCGGGCGGCGTCCAGGTCCGCGAGGGCCGGCAGCACCCCGCGCGCCGAGCGCTGGTCGTAGTCGCGCACCGCGGCGTCCACCAGCTCCCGGGTCCGCTCCAGCTCGAGCACCGGGTCCAGGCCGCGGCGCCGGATGAGCTCGCGCACCTCGGCCTCGACCAGCCCGAGCGCGTCCTCGGAGAGCAGTGCCGTCATCCGTCCCCCTGCGCGTTCCCCGGCGCGGGATCCGCGTCGGCGGCGCTCCCCCCGGAGCGCATGCACAGGAACATAGGCCGATCCGGCGTCGTCCCCACAACCCCCGTCCGGGCTCCTGTGGACAGCCGTCGCTGACCTGCGACGTTGTTCCCGTCCGGAAACACATGAAGTGTCACAGGATGCGGGCGCATGGAAACAGGTCGGCGGGGGCCACGTCCCGAAAGGGCGTGCAGGCCGGGCCGCCGGGCCGTAGGGTGGCGGGCGAACACGCTCCCCCCGGGCGTCCGCGTCACGGCACCACCCGTGCCGCACGCACTGCCCCCGATCGCAAGGACCGCCGTGACCCACGTGACCACCGAGCAGGGCGGAACACGCCCCGACGTCGCCGCTCGTCTCCGGGCGCTGCTCCGCGCGGGCGTCCCCTTCGCCGGGAACCTGCTCACGAGCGCGGCCGGAGCGGCCCTCGGCCGGCACCTGGTGGACCCGTCGCCGGTCCCGAGGGCAGCTGTGCCCCGGGACTGGCCGCCCGTCTTCGCGCACCGGGGCGGCGCCGAGGTCGCCCCGGAGAATACCCTCGAGGCGTTCCGGGCCGCCGCCGCCCTCGGGGACGTGGTGCTGGAGCTCGACGTGCAGGCCTCCGCCGACGGCACGGCCGTGCTGATGCACGACCTCACGGTGGACCGCACCACGGACGGGACCGGCGCCGTCGCGCTGATGTCCACCGCGGAGCTCCAGCGCCTGGACGCCGGGCACGCGTTCACCCTCGACGGCGGGACCTTCCCGTGGCGGGGGCGCGGGGTGCACGTCCCCACGCTCGCGGAGGTCTACGAGGCGTTCCCCGAGCACCCCGTGGCGATCGAGCTCAAGGGCAACCGTCCCGGCGCCGAGGAGATCGTCTGGCGGGCCGTCCGGGCGGCGGGTGCCCAGGAGCGCACGCTCGTCGCGACGAACCGCACCGCCTCGATCCGGCGGTTCCGCCAGGTCTCGGGCGGGGCGGTCCCCACGGCGGCCTCCCCCACGGAGTTCGCGGCCTTCCGGCTGCTGTGCCTGCTGGGCCGGCACCAGCACCACACGCTCCCGTTCCAGGGCCTGCAGCCGCCGGACTCGCTCCTGGGCCTGCGCGTGCTCATGCCCGCACTCGTGCGCAGCGCCCAGCAGGCGGGTCTGCGGGTGGACGTCTGGACCATCGACCGGGAGGACGACATGCGCCGCCTGCTGGGGTGGGGGGTGGACGGCGTCATGACGGACCGGCCGGACCTGCTGTCCCGGGTGCTCCGGGAGGCCTGATCCGCGCCGGGACCGGTCAGGCCGCGGGGCGCTGCGCCGGAGAGGTCTCGGCGAAGTCCCGCACCGAGGCGCGCTGGGCGTGCTCCGGGGCCGGGGCCCAGGGCCGCTCCGCCTCGGCGACCGCGATGTGCCGGGCCAGCCGGGTCACGTTGACCTCCTGCTGGCGGTTGCGCAGCGCGGAGGTGGCCTGGGTGATCATGAAGATCACCACGAAGCCGTACAGGACGAGGTCGGTGCCGCGTCCGATCCCGAAGAAGTGGGCCACGCCCGTCAGCAGGTCGGGGAAGAAGATGGACAGCGCCGCGAAGACGAAGAAGGCCAGGCCCACCACGCGGCGGATCGCCTGGTGCTTCGCGTTGGCCCCGCCGCGGATCAGGGCGAGCGCGCCGTAGCCCACGGCCAGGACCAGCAGGATCTGGACGGCGTAGATCATCGGACGGCTCTTCCCTTCGATGGTGCGGACGGGGTGCGGACTACTTGACGAACAGCTCGGCGAGGATGTTCACGCCGTTGAGCAGCGACTGCCCCTTGGACTTCGAGTAGTCCGTGTAGATGATCTCGACCGGGTGCTCGACCCAGCGGGGCCGGATGTCGGCCAGCTGGTTGACGATCTCCGAGGCGTGCGCCATCCGGTTCTGGGTCAGCCGGATCCGGGACAGGGTGCCCCGGTCGATGGCGCGCAGCCCGTTGTGGGCGTCGGAGAGGTCCATGCCGGTGGACAGCTTCGAGAAGAACGCGGCGGTGCGCAGCACGACCCGCTTGAGCGGGGAGATCCGGGTGCGCCCGTCGAGGAAGCGGGAGCCGAGCACGACCTCGGCCTCGCCCGAGCGGATCCGCTCGACCATGTCCCACGCGTCGGTCACGCGGTGCTGGCCGTCGGAGTCGAAGGTGACCACGCAGTCCATCCCGGGGTCCTGCAGGGCGTACTCGAAACCGGTCTGCAGCGCCGCGCCCTGCCCGAGGTTGATGGGGTGCTGGACGACGACGGCGCCGGCCTCGGCGCAGATCCGGGCCGAGTCGTCGGAGGATCCGTCGTCGACGCAGACGACGTGCGGGAAGGTCTTCCGGAGCTCCTTCAGCACCTCTCCCACGACGGCCGCCTCGTTGTACACGGGCATGACGATCCACGAACGACTCACCCGGACATTCTCGCACAGCGCGCCGGACCCGCCCGTCAGGTCGGCGGCCGGACCCGGGCCGGCCGCTATGATCGACCCGACCCTTCCCCCCACCGTGAGGACAAGACCGTGCCCGCTGCCAGGCAGAGCCCCGCAGGACCGACGTGCTGACGGACTGGGGACCCCATCTGCCGGCGTTCCTGGTCCTGCTGGCGTTCCTGTGGCTGCCGGGGCTGGCGCTGCTGTGGGCCTTCGGGCAGCGCGGGGGCCGGATCCTGCTGACGGCACCGGTCTTCAGCGTCGCCGTCGTCGGGCTCACGGGCGTGGTCCTGGACCTGGCGGGCATCCCCTACGGCGCGCTCACCCAGGTGGCCGCCGCGGTGGTGCTGGCGGCGCTGGCGTGGTTGGTCGGCCGGCTCCTCCCCCGGGGCGGCCACGCGCCCGGCCCGCACGACGCCGGGGCGGACCCGGCCGGCCCGGCGGAGCGCTCCGGCGGCGCGGGCCGCCGGCTCTTCCCGGCGGGCGCGGCCGCCGGGCTCGCGATCGGGGCGGTGCTGCTGGTGCGCCGGATGGCGTCCGTGATCGGGCACCCGGAGGCGATGGCCCAGCGCTGGGACAACATCTTCCACCTCAACGCCATCCGCTACGTCGTCGAGACCGGCAACGGCTCGACCCTGACCCTGAACCGGATGGTCAGCCCGGAGAGCACCATCGCGCTGTACCCCGCGGCGTGGCACCAGCTGGCGTCCCTCGCGGTGCCCCTGGCCGGGGACAGCGTGCTCGTGGCCCACAACCTGACGCTGCTCGCGGTGGGCGGGCTCGTCTGGCCCGCCTCGTGCATCTTCCTGGTCCGATGCCTCGTCGGCCCGTCCCCCGTCGCGGCCGTGGTCGCCGGCACGGCCGCCGCCGGGTTCAGCGTCTTCCCGCTGGGCCTGATGGCCTGGGGGCCGCTCTTCCCCAACATCCTCGCCCTGGCGCTCGCCCCCGTGTCCCTCGGCCTGCTCGTGCGGCTGCTCGGCCCCGGGGTGAGCGCGGACCGGACGGCGCGCACCCCGGACGCGGCCGGCCGGGTCCGGCTGGCCGCCAGCCTGGTGGTCACCCTCGGCGCGCTGTTCGTCTCCCAGCCCAACGCGTTCCTCGCCCTGCTCGTGGTCGCGGTCCCCCTGGCGGCCACGGCGTGGTGGCTCGGGCTGCGGGCGGCCGCGGGCGCCCGGCGCCGTGGTCCCGCCCTCGGGCTCGTGGCGGTCGCGGTCGTCGTGGTCACCACGTGGCTGCTCCTGTGGAACGTCCTGACCACGTCGTTCGTGTGGGAGCCGTCCACCACCCTGGCGCGGGCGGCCGGCGAGGCTCTGCTCTTCGGCTCCAACGGCCGGGAGGACGTGCCCTGGGTCCTCGTGCTGCTCACCGGGGCGGGAATCTACGCTGCCATCGCCCGGCGGAGACTGCGCTGGCTGGTCATCGCCCATCTGGTGCTCTCGTACCTCTATGCTGTGGCCGCCGCGGGCGAGGAGAGCCCGGTCCGGCAGTGGCTCGTGGGCGGGTGGTACACCGACTCGTACCGCCTCGCGGCCACACTCCCGCTGACGGCCGTACCGCTGATCGCCCTCGGTGCTGCCCATGTGGTGGGCAGCCTGGCCATCGGCATGACGGCACTGGCCTCGTTCACCGGCCGCCCCCGGGCAGGCCGAGCCGCCTATCCCGTCGCAGCGGTCGTGGTGCTGGGTCTCGCGGTGCCCTACTCCCAGGTCGAGTCCCTGACCCAGGCGACCCGATGGGGCAAGCAGTACTACGCATGGGAGGGGCCGGAAAGCATCCTCAACCAGGATGAGTACGCGTTGCTCCAGGACCTCGACGAGCTCACGGAGCCGGGGGACGTCATCGCGGTCAACCCGTGGAACGGTGGCTCCCTGGCGTTCGCGGTCGCCGAGCGGCCCGTCACCCAGTACCACGTCGAGTCACCCGGGGTCGAACTGCGCACGCTGGACCCGGAATTGAACGCCCTGGCCACGGGGATCGCCGACGCCACCCCGGACAGCCGGGCCTGCGCCGCCGCCGAAGAGCTGGACGTGCAGTGGGTCCTGGACTTCGGCACGCAGTTCATCATTCCCGGTGCCCGCCAGGCCGGTGAGTACGCGGACATCAACGCCGTCGACCCGCAGCTCGCGCCCGGTCTTGCGCTGGTCGAGCGCAACGGGCAGGCCGCGCTCTACGAGATCGTCGGCTGCGACGGCGCCTGAGCCCGCTGCGGGACTCCCGTCCTGCGACGGACGACGGGCCGCCCGGTTCCTCGCGGAGCCGGGCGGCCCGTCGTCGTCCGCGGATCGCGGGCAGGGAGGGCAGTCAGCCGGCGTTCTCCGCGGCGCGGAACTGCTCGATCACCTCGTCGATGGGCCCGTCGCTGCGGACCCGGCCGTGCTCGATCCACACCCCGCGGTCGCAGACCTTGCGGACCACGTCGAAGTCGTGGCTGACGACCAGCAGCGTCTTGCCCTCCTCGGAGAGCTCCTTGACCCGGCCCAGGCTCTTGCGCTGGAAGGGCTCGTCGCCCACCGAGAGGATCTCGTCGATGATGAAGATGTCCGGGTCGGTGAACACCGCCACGGCGAAGGCCAGGCGCAGGTACATGCCGGACGAGTAGAACTTCACCTCGGTGTCGATGAACTGCTCGATCTCGGAGAACGCCACGATCTGGTCGAACTTCCGGTCGATGTCCTCCTTGGACATGCCGAGGATCGCGCCGTTGAGGTACACGTTGTCGCGGCCGGTGAGGTCGGGGTGGAAGCCGGCGCCGACCTCGATCAGCCCGGCCACGCGCCCGTTGACCGTGAGCGAGCCCCCGTCGGGGCTCATCACGCCGGAGACCAGCTTGAGGAACGTGGACTTCCCGGAGCCGTTGAGCCCCACGAGCGCCACGCTCTCCCCCGGCCGGATGCTGAGGCTGAGGTCCTCGAGGGCGCGGAAGCGGTTGGAGATGTCCTGGCGCCGCCCCCGGGCGAGCCACATCACCGTCTCCTTGAGGGAACGGGCGTGGCGGAGCGAGAACTCCTTGGCCAGGTGCTCGGCCACCACGGCGGGCTCGGCCGGCGGGGTGGTGCGGTCGGTGCTCATCGTCACAGCTCCTGCGCGAATCGGCCCTCGAGGCGACGGAACAGCAGGTCGCCCAGGAACATGACGACCGTGACCACCAGCAGCGCCACCGGCGTCCAGAGGGAGAACAGGTGGGGCGGCACCTCGTGGGCGCCGGGGGTGGTGGTCGGCAGCCAGAACGCCGCGTGCGAGAGCTCCACGGCCACGGTCAGGGGGTTGAGCATGAACCCGGCGAACCACACCGGGCCCAGGACGTCCCGGACCATCGTCCACGAGTAGAGCACCGGGGCGGACCACGTGCTGACCATGACGATCAGGTCCACGAAGTTCTCGGCGTCGCGGAAGAACACGTTCGCCGCGCCGAAGAGCATGCCCAGACCGGCCCCCAGCAGACCCACGATCAGCAGCGCCGCGGGCACGGCCAGCAGGGAGATCCACGTGGGCGACCAGCCCACGATGAGGGCGGCCAGGAGCATGACCACCAGCTGCGGCATGAGGTGCACGCCGGCGACCCACACGGACGCCACGGGGAACATCTGCCGGGGCAGGTAGATCTTCTTGATCAGGCTCGCGTTGGCCACGATCGAGCGCGCTGCGTTGCCGAAGGACTCCGAGAAGAAGTTGATCAGGATGATCCCGGAGAACAGGTACACGGCGTAGTTCTCCATCCCCCGCTCCAGGCCCAGGAAGATGCCCAGGGCCACGTAGAAGACGACGAACTGGATCCCCGGCTTGACGTAGGACCACAGCAGCCCGAGGACCGTGCCCCGGTAGCGGATCTGCAGCTCCTTGTCGACCAGCAGCTTCAGCAGGTAGCGCTGGCGGAACACCGCCGGCAGCCCCGTCCCGGGGGACGGCCTCCGGACGACCGTGGCAGCCGGCATCAGGCGCCGATCTCCGAGTGCTCGCGGAAGGTCGCCTCCCAGGCCGCCATGGAGGTGACCTCCGGCAGCGCGGCCCGGTAGCGGCGGGACAGCTCCGGCCAGCGCAGGGCCAGCTGGGCGTGCAGCCGCAGGGACTCCGCCATCAGGGCGCGGGCCTCCCGGGGCGAGCGCTTGTACCAGGTGTAGCCGGTGCCGTCCGAGGCGGAGACCAGGGCGCTGTCGTAGCGGGCCAGCCGCCACCACCGGGCGTCCTGGTAGGGCAGGTGCACCTGCGGGTGCTGCTCGGCCTGCTCCTGCGGGCGCACGGCGAGGTGGCGCACCACGGCGGTGGTCGCCGAGGTGAGCACCTTCAGCCCGTGCGGGGCGGAGAGCCGCCGGGTCCGCAGGGGCTTGGCCGACGCGACCGTGGGGTAGGCGTCCAGGTCCGCCTCGTAGACGGCGTCGGAGTGCTGGGTCATCATCCGGCGCACGTCGCGGATCCGCTGGGGCAGCAGCTCGTGCAGGGCCTCGGGCCCGGCCAGGACGTCCCGCAGGGCCAGGACCCGGGCCTCCTCCGCGAAGTACTGCATGGACAGCAGGTGCCGCAGGTCCTTGATCCCGTTGCGCCCGAGCACCTCGCCGCCGCGGTCGAACGGGGAGTGCAGCAGGGCGGCCACGAGCTGGTTGCGCTTGTGGAAGTACGCCTGCCAGCTGATGGTGTCGTCCTTGTCCGCCCAGGCCAGGTGCCACACGGCCACGCCGGGCAGGGACACGGTGCGGTAGCCGGCCGCCTTGGCCCGGATGCCGTACTCGACGTCGTCCCACTTGATGAACACGGGCAGCGCCAGGCCGATCTCGCGAACCACCTGCGTGGGGATCAGGCACATCCACCACGCGTTGTAGTCCACCTCGATGCGGCGGTGCATCCACGCGGTGCTGCGCAGGTTGCTGCGGCGGAAGTCGTGGCCGATCTCCACGCCCTCGCCCGCGGGGCCGTACTGGAAGCTGTACGGGTCCATGGCCTCGCCGAAGTTGTGGATCTTCGTCGGGTTGAGCAGGTCGATCATGTGCCCGCCGACCAGCGTGGGCCGCTTGCAGAAGTCGGCGAACACGCTGATCCGGCGCACGGCCTCGGGCTCGATCTCGACGTCGTCGTCCATGAGCAGCACGTAGGTGCTGTCGGCGCGCACGGCCTCGTACATGCCGCGGGCGAAGCCGCCGGCCCCGCCCAGGTTGCCCTGGTCGATGACGCGCAGCCGGTCGCCGAAGCGCTCCTGGACCTCGCTGAAGCCCGGCTCGTCGACGACCTTCTGGTTGCCCTGGTCCACTATCACGACCTGCGCGACCTGCGGCAGGTGCTCCCGCTGCTCGTCCAGGAGGCGGGCGTTGGTGAGGCAGTAGGAGGGCTTGTTCATGGTCGTGATCTGGAGGGTCACGGACCCCTCCGTGGTGCCTGTGCCGTCGCCCAGCCACTGGGCGCCCAGGACCTCGAGCTCCTGGTCCGCCGCGGTGGCGTCGAACCAGTACCACCCGCCGTCGGCGAAGGCCTTCAGCGGCAGCACGACCTCGGTCAGCCGCTCGGCGCCGGAGACCTCGTGCACCGACACGGGCACGGACTCGCCGCGCGCGTTGGAGCTGTGCACGTTCACCGAGCCGCGGCCCGTGGTGCGCACGCGCAGCACGACCTCGCGCAGGTGGGTGTTGTGCCGCCAGTAGCTGGCCGGGAACGCGTTGAAGTACGTGGCGAAGGACACGGTGCTGCGGGCCGGCACGCGCACGGAGGTGCGGCCGAGGATCGCCACGCCGCTGGCGGCCCCGGCGTCGGAGGCCACGTTGACCACGATCTGGGGCCGCTGCTCCTTCGTGTCCTCCTGCTGGGCGGCGGTGCCCGTGTCCGCCCGGGAGTCCAGGTAGAGGGGCTGGGTCGGGAAACGGTCCTTGGCCGGGAAGACGAGCTCCTGCAGCACCCGGTAGGAGGTGCCCTCGGTGCCGGTCCGTTCGGTGTCCTGGGTCGTCGCGGTCACGCGTCCACTCCCCCGCTCTCGATGGTGGCCCCGCCGGTGAAGTGGGGCTTGAGCTTGTTGTCGACCATGGACAGCGCGGCCCCGATGGCCATGTGCATGTCCAGGTACTTGTAGGTGCCGAGGCGGCCGCCGAACAGGACCTTGTCCTCGCCGCGGGCGAGGTCGCGGTACTTGAGCAGCTTCTCGCGGTCCACCGAGGTGTTGACCGGGTAGTACGGCTCGTCGCCCTTCTCCGCGAAGCGGGAGAACTCGCGCATGATCACCGTGGCGTCCGTGGTGTAGTCCCGCTGCGGGTAGAAGTGGCGGAACTCCAGGATCCGGGTGAAGGGGACGTCGGGGTCCGGGTAGTTGATCACCGGGGCGCCCTGGAAGTCCTCGATCGGCAGGACCTCCTGCTCCAGGTCGATGGTCCGCCACGAGAGGTCGCCCTCGGCGTAGTCGAAGTACCGGTCCACGGGGCCCGTGTAGACGACCGGGACCTGCCCGGAGACGGCGGAGCGGGAGTAGTCGTGGCCCTCGTCGAAGAAGTCGGTGTCCAGCCGGACGTCGATCTTGGGGTGGTCCGCCATGCGCTCGAGCCACGCGGTGTAGCCGTCCACCGGCAGGCCCTCGTACTTGTCGTTGAAGTACCGGTTGTCGTAGGTGTAGCGCACGGGGAGCCGGTTGATGATCGAGGCGGGCAGGTCCTTGGGGTCCGTCTGCCACTGCTTGCCCGTGTAGTGCTTGATGAACGCCTCGTAGAGCGGCCGGCCGATGAGCTGGATGCCCTTGTCGTTGAGGTTCTGCGGGTCCGTCCCCGCGAGCTCCCCGGCCTGCTCCTGGATCAGCGCCCGGGCCTCGGCCGGCGAGTACGCCGCGCGGAAGAACTGGTTGATCGTGCCGAGGTTGATCGGCATGGGGAAGACCTCATCGTGGTGCCGGGTGTAGACCCGGTGCACGTAGTCCGTGAAGTCGGTGAACCGGTTCACGTAGTCCCAGACCCGCTCGTTGGAGGTGTGGAACAGGTGGGCGCCGTAGCGGTGCACCTCGATCCCGGTCTGGGGCTCGTTCTCCGTGTAGGCGTTGCCACCGATGTGGTGCCGCCGGTCGATGATGGCCACGTCGAGGCCCAGCTCGTTGGCGGCCCTCTCGGCCACGGTCAGGCCGAACAGGCCGGACCCTACGACGACGAGATCTGCGTTCACGGGCTAACTCCTGGGGTTGGTGTCCTGGTGGGCCCGGCCGGCGTCCGGCCGGTGAGGGGGCGGCACGGGCGCGCCGGGCGTGCGCTGCGTACCAAAGTACCTGATCAGTCGGGGAAGCCCTGGAGCAGCCACTCGGCGGCGAGGCGACCGGAGGCCGCCAGGGAGGCGTTCTCGGCCGCCCATGCGGCCCGGCGGCGGCGCTCCCGGTCGTTGTCCTCGGCCAGCGCCGGGTCGAGCCGGCGGTCGAGGGCGGCGATCATGGCCTCGGCCACCGCGTCGGCGTCGTGGTCGACGGCCGCGCCCAGGCCGTTGTCCTGCACGAGCTCGGCCGCGACCCCCGCCCCCGCGTAGACGACCGGCGTCCCGCACGCGGCGGCGGCGTAGATCTTGGTGGGCTTGGTGAAGTCGTAGCCGATGCCCGGGAGCACCGCGCCCAGGGCGGCGACGGCCCCCCGGGTCCACTCCGCGGTCTCGGCGGCGGGACGCAGCCCCTCGAAGAGCACGCTCCCCGGGGCGAGCCGCTCGGCGATCTCCTGGACGCGGTCGATGTCGGAGCCCCTGCCGAGGAAGCGCAGGCGGGCGTCGGGGTGGGCCTCGAGGACGCGGGGCATGGCGCGGACGAAGACGTCGGCGCCCTGCCACTCGGACATCGACCCGGCGTAGACGAAGTAGGGGGCGCCGGGCTCGGCCACCGGTCCGTCGGGGCGGAAGACGTCGGTGTCGATGCCGTTCTCCGCCACGAGCACCTTCTCCCAGGCCACGCCGGTGACGGACTGCAGCTCGCGGCCCATGGCCTCGGACACGGTGAGCACGCCCGCGGCCCGCCGGGCCGCGAGGGTCTCCATGACGCGCATGGCCCGCTTCACCGGCGCGGAGACCTCCATCTTCTCGGCGGCGGTGGTCCAGATGTCGGGGGCGTACCAGACGTAGGGACGGCCCCGCAGGAGCGAGGAGACGAGCACGGCCATCCCCGTGGTGGGGGGCGGTTCGCTGACCACGAGGTCGGCCGGGGTGGCCAGCAGCCGGAAGAGGACGGGGACGTCGAAGCTGAGGTACTGGACGATCCCGCGCACGTAGTCGAACCGGTCGCGCAGGACGGGCCACCGGCGCACGTCGTAGGGCTCCGGCTCGATGACGGACCCGGCGGGCGGGCGCGTGGTGAGGACCGTGACCTCCGCCCCCGCCTCGGTCAGGCCACGGGCCAGGGCCCGCAGCCGGAAGGACGCGGCGGCCGGCTCGGGGGCGAAGATGCGGCTGACGATGACGATGCGGCGGGGAGTCACGGGACCACCTGTTCGGAGCTGCTCGACGGGAGGGGACGGAACGGACGGGGGCCGGGCACGACGACGGCGGGCACGGGCGCTCCAACTGTACTGGTCCTGCCCGGCCGTCCCGGGCGGGCGCGCCCCGGGGCCGCGGGGACCGGCCGGGCGGACCCGCTCACCGGACGGTGCGGCTGGTCCACGCCAGCACGCCCGGCCGGAAGAGCAGGACGAGGACGAGGACGGCCGGCACCGCCGTCGCGAGCCCGGGCCCCCACTGCCCCGACCGGAGCAGGGGGTAGGCGAGCACCAGGAGGAAGAGCTGGACCACGAGCGCGGCCGCGCGGGGCCACCGGAAGCCGCGCCAGAGGCCCCGGCCCACGCGCAGCAGCCACAGGGCGCCCCCGGCGAAGACCGCCGCGAGGAAGACCGTTCCGCCCACGGTCAGGGGCTCCTCGAACAGGAGGGACCAGACCAGCCGCAGGGCGGCCCCGGCGAGGACCAGGGCCTCGAGCAGCACCACGCCGGTCAGGACCGCGACCGCGCGGGGCCGGGCGTCCCGGGAGGGGGTGGGCATGGGGTTCTCCTTCCGGCCGGGCGGCGGGCCCCGGCGCTCCCCGCCACCCTAGTCCGCCCGCCGCCGGCGCGGCCCGCCGTGCGGATCGTGCGGCGGCCCGCCCCGGGCGTCCTGTGAGCAACGCCTCACCGACCCGGCTGTGACGCGCCACCCAAAGCCCTTGTCCGCACCCCTCCGGCGTGGGAAGGTGGACGTCAGTTCTTCACAAGGCCCGTGCGAATGGGCCTTTTCTCTTGTCCCGGACGCGGCCGCCGCAGGATCCTTCTGCCCTGACCCGACGGGACCCACCCTTGAAAGGAGCGATCGCTGACCATGGATTGGCGTAGTCGCGCAGCATGCCTGGAGAAGGATCCCGAGCTGTTCTTCCCCGTGGGCAACACCGGACCTGCTCTCCTGCAGATCGAGGAGGCGAAGGCCGTGTGCCGCAGCTGCCCGGTGATGGACACCTGTCTGCAGTGGGCCCTCGAGTCCGGCCAGGACGCGGGCGTCTGGGGCGGGATGAGCGAGGACGAGCGCCGCGCCCTCAAGCGCCGCGCCGCCCGCGCCCGCCGCGCCTCCTGAGCGCTCCGCTCGCACCGAGGACCGGGAACCCTGCGGGGTCCCGGTCCTCGCCGCTTCCCGGGCCCTCGCCGGATCAGTCGTCGAGGCGGGCGCACACCGTCACCTCGGTGCCCCCGCCCTGCCGCGGTTCCCAGCGGATCCAGCCCCCGAGCTCGCCCGCCACGAGGGTGCGCACGATCTGCATCCCGAGCCCCTCGCCGCCGCCCGCCCTGCGGAAGGCGCCGACCCCGGACTCCTCGATGACCACGTCGCCCATCCCGGCGCCGTCGTCGCTCACCACCACCTCGAGCAGCTGACCGGCGCCGTCCTCGTCCCGCACCCTGGACGCCTCCAGGGTGACCGTGCCGGTCCGCCCGGCGAGGCCGTGCTCGACCGCGTTCGTGACGAGCTCGTTGATCACGAGCGCCAGTGGGGTGGCCAGGCGGGTCGGCAGCTCCCCGAACTCCCCGATGATCCGCGTGTGCACCGTCTGCTCGGGCGCGGCCACCTCCGCCGCGAGCCGGAACTGCCGGGCGATGAGCTCGTCGAAGTCCACGTTCTGCGTGAACCCCTGGGAGAGCGTCTCGTGCACCATCGCGATGGTCGCGACCCGGCGCATGGCCTGCTCCAGCCCGTGCCGCGCCTCGTCCGTGGTCATCCGCCGGGCCTGCAGGCGCAGCAGCGCGGAGACCGTCTGCAGGTTGTTCTTGACGCGGTGGTGGATCTCCCGCACGGTCGCGTCCTTCGAGACGAGCTCCAGGTCCCGGCGGCGCAGCTCGGTGACGTCCCGGCAGAGCAGCACCGCGCCGAGCCGTCCGGACCGGTCCCGCAGCGGGACGGAGCGGAAGTTCACGCTCACGCGCGCGCCCTCCACCTCGCTGCGCCACGCCGTCCGGCCGCTGAGCACGGGGGCGAGGGTCTCGTCCGAGTCCGCCCCCGGCACCAGCACGGGAGGCACGAGGTCCATGAGCCGCTCCCCGAGCAGCTCCCCGTCGATCCCCAGCCGGCGCAGCGCCGACTCCGCGTTGGGCGAGACGTAGGTCACGCGGTCCTCGGCGTCGAGCCGGATAGCGCCGTCCCCGACGCGCGGGGCGCCGCGGCGCGAGCCCGTCGGGGCGGAGAAGTCCGGCCACAGGCCCTCGTTGGCCATCCGCAGCAGCGCGTCGGCGGTCTCGCGGTAGACGATCTCCTGCCGGGAGACCACCTGACCCGGTGCCCGTCCGGCGTGCAGGGTCAGCAGGGCGAGCGTCCGCCCCTTGCGCACGAGCGGGACCACCTTGACCGGGCCGGAGGCACCGGCCCCCTCCCCCGACGGGCGCACCCGCTCGATCCGCCGGCCGACCCAGGCGGCCCGCAGGGGCCCGCTCAGCTCGTCGGGCAGCAGCTCGCCCACCATGTCCTTGTGGAAGACCGTGGGACCCGTCGCCGGCCGCACGTGGGCGAGCACCCGGAACGAGCTGCCGGGGGCCGGCATGCCTCGCCCGTTGCCGCTGCCCGCGGCCGGGATGTAGTCGGCCGGGAAGCTGAGGATCAGGTCGCCGAAGGCGAGGTCGGAGATGAGCTGCCAGTCCCCCACGAGCAGGTGGAGCCACTCGTAGTCCCCGGGCCCGAAGTCCTTGGTGTCCCTGAGCGGTTCCGTGAACGCCACGTCGCCTCCGGTGGTCGCAGGTGGGGAGGGGCCGGACGGCGCCCCCGCGATCAGCGCCGCAGCCAGGCCCCGATCCTGCCGCCCAGCCTAGTACCGCGCACGAGCGGGTCCTCGTCCGCCCCCGCCTCCCCGGGCTCGGCGAGCACCCGGCCGGCCAGCTCCCGGAGCGCGGCCCGCACGGAGGATCCCGCCGCGGTCTCCGCGAGGACGGCCCCGGCCAGCAGCGCCTCGTCGCAGGTCTCCGGGTCCCACGGCACGAACAGCTCGACCGACGGGCCGGAGCCGAACCGCGCCCACGCCTCCCGGACCCCCAGCTCGGGTGAGCGTCCCGCCGCCGAGCGGCGCAGCTTGTTGACGGCGACGACGAGCCGGGCCCCGGGCGCGGCCGCGGCGACGTCCGGCAGCGCCTTCAGCAGCCTCGGCACGCCGATGGTGTCCGCGGCGCCCACGGCCACCACCACGTCGGCGCGCTCCAGGACCGTGAGGGCCGCCGCGTGCCGGCGGGGAGCCATGGTGTCGACGGTGAGCTCCTCGTCGGCCTCCAGCGCGAAGCCGCAGTCCACCACCGTGGTGCCGAACTCCTGCACCGAGCGCTCCAGCACCGCCGCCACGGCGCTCGAGCGCAGCTCCGGCCAGCGGTCCTGACGGGTCAGCCCCGTGAGCACCCGGACGGTGCGCCCGGCGACGGCCACGTCGGCGGCCGTCCGCCGCAGGTTCGCCCCGTCAAGCCGCCCCTGGTCGGCGAGCCGGCACGCCTGGGCGAGACCCGCCGCCTCGTCCAGCATCCCGAGGGCCGCGGCCACCGAGGGTCCGTAGGTGTCCGCGTCGACGAGTGCGGTGTCCTGCCCCAGGAGCGCGAGCTCCGCGGCGAGGTTGACGGCCACCGTGGTCCGGCCCGGTGCCCCGGTGGGCCCCCACACCGCCACGATCCGCCCGGCGCCGCGGGGTGCCGGGGACTCGGCGCCGTCGCCGTCCTCCCCCTCCTGCGGGTGCCCGCCGGCCGCGGGGGCGGGCGC
>NZ_PDDL01000008.1:0-73659 GCF_020833785.1 Kocuria sp. CCUG 69068 | reverse complement strand
TCGCTACGACACCGGCGACAAGCTCAGCTACCTCAAGGCCAACATCATCCTGGCCTCGGAGCGCGAGGACCTCGGGCCCGAGCTGTGCGAGTGGCTCAGGGAGTACACCCGGACCCTGCCGGTCGGCGCGCAGCACCTTGTCCCCGCGGGCGCGGTCGTATAGCTGTTCCACCGTTCGGGCGGTGCATGCAAGACCGGGGCTCGCCTTGCGCATCGAGCTCGTGCCGTGGGCACAGCCGGCGGCCGTGCCCGCGGTAGTGCGTCCCGCTCAGGCGCCCACGTAGGCCGCGAGGTGCTCGCCCGTGAGCGTGGAGCGGGCGGCGACGAGCTCGGCGGGGGTGCCCTCGAAGACGATCCGGCCGCCGTCGTGGCCGGCGCCGGGGCCGAGGTCGATGATCCGGTCCGCGTGGGCCATGACCGCCTGGTGGTGCTCGATCACGATCACCGACTTGCCGGAGTCCACCAGCCGGTCGAGCAGGCCGAGCAGCTGCTGCACGTCGGCGAGGTGCAGGCCCGTGGTTGGCTCGTCGAGGACGTACACGCCGCCCTTCTTGCCCAGGTGGGTGGCCAGCTTGAGCCGCTGGCGCTCGCCGCCCGAGAGCGTGGTGAGCGGCTGGCCGAGGCTGAGATAGCCCAGCCCCACATCCGCCAACCGGTGCAGGATGGCGTGGGCGGCCGGGGTGCGGGCGTCGCCGGCGCCGAAGAACGCCTCGGCCTCCTCGACCGGCATGGCGAGCACGTCGGCGATGTTCCGCCCGCCCACGGTGTACTCGAGCACCGCGGCCTGGAACCGCCGGCCCTCGCACTCCTCGCACGTGGTGGCCACCCCGGCCATCATCACCAGGTCGGTGTAGATGACGCCCGCGCCGTTGCAGGCCGGGCAGGCGCCCTCCGAGTTGGCGCTGAACAAAGCGGGCTTCACCCCGTTGGCCTTGGCGAAGGCCTTGCGGATCGGGTCCAGCAGGCCCGTGTAGGTGGCCGGGTTGCTGCGGCGGGAGCCGCGGATGGCGCCCTGGTCGATCGAAACCACCTCCTCCCGGCCGAGCACCGAGCCGGTGATCAGCGAGCTCTTGCCGGAGCCAGCCACCCCGGTCAGCACCGTGAGCACGCCGAGCGGGATGTCGACGTCGACGGACCGCAGGTTGTGAGTGTCAGCGCCGCGCACCTCCAGGACCCCGGTGGGGGTGCGCACGGAGGTCTTCAGGGCGGCGCGGTCGTCCAGGTGCCGCCCGGTGAGGGTGTCGCCGGCGCGCAGACCCTCGACGGTGCCCTCGTAGCAGACGGTGCCGCCGGCGGTGCCGGCGCCGGGGCCGAGGTCGACCACGTGATCGGCGATCGCGATGGTCTCCGGCTTGTGCTCCACGACCAGCACCGTGTTGCCCTTGTCCCGCAGCCGCAGCAGGAGCTGGTTCATCCGCTGGATGTCGTGGGGGTGCAGGCCGATGGTCGGCTCGTCGAAGACGTAGGTGACGTCGGTGAGCGAGGAGCCGAGGTGGCGGATCATCTTGGTGCGCTGGGCCTCTCCGCCGGAGAGCGTGCCCGAGGACCGGCTCAGCGAGAGGTAGCCGAGCCCGATCTCCACGAAGGAGTCGAGCGTCTCGCCGAGTGCGGTCAGCAGCGGCGCCACGGACGGCTCGTCCAGGCCGCGCACCCACGCGGCGAGGTCGCTGATCTGCATCGCGCAGGCGTCGGCGATGCTGATCCCGCGGATCTTCGAGGACCGGGCGGCCGCGCTGAGCCGGGTGCCGCCGCACTCGGGGCACGCGGTGAACGTCACGGCCCGCTCCACGAAGGCGCGGATGTGCGGCTGCAGCGCGGCCACGTCCTTGGACAGGAAGGACTTCTGCATCCGGGGGATCAGGCCCTCGTAGGTGAGGTTGATGTTGTCGACCTTGATCTTGGTCGGCTCCCGGTGGAGCAGGTCGTGCAGCTCGGTCTCGGTGTAGTCGCGGATCGGCTTGTCCGGGTCGAGGAACCCGGAGCCGCCGTAGATCCGGCCGTACCAGCCGTCCGCGCTGTAGCCGGGGATCGTGAGCGCGCCCTCGTTGAGGGACTTGGAGGCGTCGTAGAGCTGGGTCAGGTCGACGTCGTTGACCTGGCCCATGCCCTCGCAGCGCGGGCACATCCCGCCGGTGATGGAGAAGCTGCGCCGCTCCTTGACGGTCTTCCCGCCGCGCTCCATGGTCACCGCACCGGCGCCGCTGATCGAGGCGACGTTGAAGGAGAACGCCTTGGCCGTGCCGATGTGCGGCTTCCCCAGGCGGCTGAAGAGGATCCGCAGCATCGCGTCCGCGTCCGTGGCGGTGCCCACGGTGGAGCGGGCGTTGGCGCCCATCCGCTCCTGGTCCACGATGATCGCGGTGGTGAGCCCGTCGAGGACGTCGACGTCGGGCCGGGCCTGGGTGGGCATGAATCCCTGCACGAAGGTGCTGTAGGTTTCGTTGATCAGCCGCTGGGACTCCGCGGCGATCGTGCCGAACACCAGGGAGCTCTTGCCGGACCCGGAGATTCCGGTGAACACGGTGAGCCGGCGCTTGGGGAGCTCCACGCTGATGTCCCGGAGGTTGTTCTCGCGGGCGCCCTGCACGCGGATCAGGTCGTGGCTGTCAGCCACGTGCGGCGCGGGGGAGTGCGGGTCCTGGCTCGGGGGTGTGCTCATCGTGTCTCCGTCCCTGGGGGCGCCTGCGCCGGGACTCCCGACGACGCGGCCCGGCTCGATCCGACCGCCTCCGAGCTTACGTCCGGCCCGCCCGCCGCTCGAGGATTCGGTGCGGCCCACAGCGGAGCCGCTCAGGGCGGAGCCGCGCACAGCAGAAACGGGTTCCGCTCGAGGGAGCCCGGGTCCACGCTGGGCCCATGAACACCACCACCGCACCACCCCGGACCCCGATCGACGACGAGCTCGCCTCCCGGCTGCTGGAGCAGCGCATCATCGTGCTGGGCGCCGAGCTGGACCAGGCCACCGGCAACCGGCTGTGCACGCAGCTGCTGCTGCTCTCCGCCCAGGACCCGCGGCGGGACATCTCCCTCTGGATCAACTCCCCGGGCGGCTCCGTCCCGGCCATGCTCGCGATCATGGACGTCATGCGGATCATCCCCAACGACGTCTCCACGCTCGCCATGGGGCTGGCCTGCAGCGCCGGGCAGTTCCTGCTCTCGGCCGGCACCCCGGGCAAGCGCAGCGCCCTGCCGCACGCCCGGATCCTGCTGCACCAGGGCTCGGCCGGGATCGGCGGCACGGCCGTGGACATCGCCATCCAGGCCGAGGATCTGCGCCACACCCGGGACACCGTGCTCGGGCTCATCGCCGAGCACACCGGTCAGCCGCTCGAGCGGATCGTGGCCGACTCCCAGCGGGACCGCTGGTTCACCGCCGAGGAGGCCCTCGCCTACGGGTTCGTGGACCGGGTCATCGCCGGGCTCGACGACGTGCGGCCCCGCTCCGCCACCACGGCCGCCGCGGGGGTGGGGTCGTGAGCAGCTACGCCGTGCCCTACGTCGTCGAACGCACGCCGAACGGCGAGCGCAGCATGGACGTCTTCAGCCGACTCCTGGTGGAGCGGATCGTCTACCTCGGCACCGAGATCGACGACGGGGTCGCCAACGTCCTGATCGCCCAGCTGCTCTACCTGGACTCCTACGGCTCCGACCAGCCGATCGGCTTCTACATCAACTCCCCGGGCGGCTCCACCACGGCGATGCTCGCCGTCTACGACGCCATGCAGCACGTGGGCGCGCCCGTGGAGACCACCTGCGTGGGCCAGGCGGCCTCGGCCGCGGCGGTGCTGCTGGCCGCCGGCGCCCCGGGGCGCCGCTCGGTGCTGCCCCACGCCCGGGTGGTGCTGCACCAGCCGGCCGCGCAGGGCCAGGGCACCATCCCGGACCTCATCCTCGAGGCCGAGGAGATCGCCCGCACCCGGGAACAGCTGGAGCAGGTGCTCGCCCGGCACACCGGACGCAGCCCGCAACAGGTGCGGGAGGACACCGACCGGGACCTCGTGCTCACCGCCGAGGAGGCGGTGGCCTACGGGGTGGCCGACCGGGTCGTGACCCCGCGGGAGGTCCGGGCCCGGTGAGACGGGCGGGACCGGGGTGAGTGCTCAGACGGCCAGGGCCACGGGCCCGGTGAGGCAGACCGGCCCGCCCGGGACGGCACGGGCGGCCGGGGCGCTGTCGAGCAGCACCCCGGTGGTCCCCTCGGTGAGATCGACCAGGTTCAGTCCCAGGGCGCCGACCACCGCGGCGATGATCTCCGAGGAGGGGTCCTTCACCCCGCGCTCGATCTCGGAGAGGTACTGCGTGGAGACCCCGGAGACGCGGGCCACCTGCGCCAGCGTCAGCCCCTGCGCCAGTCGGTGGCGGCGCAGGAACATCCCCAGCACGGACCGCCACAGCGGGTCCACGGGCGCTCGCGGCGCGGCACGCTCCCGCGGCGCGGGTGCCGGGAGGTAGGCCGGCGAGGAGGCAGCTGTGGGGCGGATCATGTCCTTCATGACCCCATGCTAGGTCCGTACGGGCGCCGGCGGGCGGGTCGTCTGCTGTGAGCGGAGCACGGTGTCCTGTCCAGGCCGCGGGCACGGTGGGATACTGGCCGCATGGATTCGCCGCAGGTGGGCGACCAGCTCCACGAGGGCATTGAGGCGCTCGAGCGGGCCGACTGGGCCGGCGCGCGCCTGGCCTTCGAGCACGTCCTGGACGGCGGCGGTCCTGCCGGTGAGGCGGTGGTCGCGGAGGGTCTGGGCCTCGCCCTGTGGTTCGAGGGCCGGATCGCGGAGGGGATCGCGTGGCGCGAACGTGCCGTCGCGGGGCTCGTGGCGCAGCGCCGCTTCGACGACGCCGCCCGGGTGGCGGTCTGGGTGTCCGACCAGCACCTCATCGCCGGCCGCCCGTCCGCGGCACGGGGCTGGCTGGCCCGGGCCGAGCGGGCGGTCGAGGGCGCCCCCACGGGCACCGGGCAGGGCTGGGTGGCGGTCGGACGGGCCCAGCTGGCCGAGTCCGTGGAGGAACAGGCCGCGCAGGCGGAACGGGCGATGCGCATCGGCCGGGAGTCCGGCGCGGAGGACCTCGAGGTCTTCGCGCTGAGCCTGCTCGGTCAGGCGGAGCTGGCCGCGGGCCACCGGGAGCCGGGTCTGCGTCTGCTCGAGGAGGCGATGGTCGCGGCCACGGCCGGGCGGGTGCGCAACGTCCACACCCTGGGCGACACCTACTGCGCCCTGGTCACGGCCTGCGCCGAGGCGGAGGAGTGGGAGCGGGCCGTGGAGTGGTGCGAGCGCGTCGAGGACTTCGCCCGGACCCATCAGGCGGCGCCGCTGCTGGGGGTCTGCCGGACCGTGCACGCCGACGTGCTGATCGCCACGGGCCACTGGTCCGAGGCCGAGGAGGCCCTGGAGTCCGCCGTGGCCACCCACGCCCGGGCCATCCCGGAGCTCAGCGTTCCGGCCCTCGCCTCCCTGGCGGAGCTGCGGATCCACCAGGGCCGGCTGCGCGAGGCGGAGCAGCTGCTGTCCGGGCGGCAGGAGCACCCGTCGTCGTTGCGCGCGCTGGCCCTGCTCCACGTCGCCGAGGCGCGACCGCACGTGGCGGTCTCCCTGCTCGAGCGCGGCCTGTCCGGGACGGAGGGGCACGCGGTGCGCACCACGCAGCTGCTGGCGGCCCTCGTCGACGCCACCCTGGCGGCCGGTGACCTCGGGGCCGCGGAGGCCGCCACCAAGAGCCTGCACCGGATCGCCGGGGAGTCCGAGATGCGGCTCGGCTCGGCCCGCGCCGATCTCGCCGCGGCCCGGCTCGCCCTGGCCACGGGTGACCGGGACGCGGCCGCCGAGCTCGCCCGGCGGGCGCTGCGCGCCTTCGGCGCCATGGCGATGCCGCTGGACGCGGCGCTGGCCCGGCTCGACCTGGCCCGGTCGGTCATGGGCGTCTCGCCCGACCTGGCGCGGGAGGAGGTGCTCGCGGCCCAGGGCGTCTTCCGCGACCTGGGGGCGTCCCGGGAGCTGGACGCCGCGGCCCGGCTCCTGCGCGAGCTCGGGGGCGGTACGGGCCCCCGGCCGCGGAACGGGGGAGAGCTGACCTCGCGCGAGCACGAGGTGCTGGACCTGATCGCCCTGGGGATGTCCAACGCGCGGATCGCGAGAGCCCTGAGCATCAGCGAGAAGACCGCCGGGCACCACGTGAGCAGGATCCTCATGAAGCTCGGGGTGCACAACCGCGCGGAGGCGGCCGCGCACGCGGTGGGCAGAGGAACAGGGCGGGGAAAGGCGTAGGGCAGGGATAGGGGACGACGGGGGCGTTCTCCCGATGTTCCGCCCGGTCGACCGGCGGATCCTGGGACGCACGGCACCGCTGGAGCCTACTCCGGCAGCAGACCTCGACCCGAGGCGCCCGTTCCCTCGACCAGGAGACCCCGTCATGAGCCAGACCTTCAGCCCCCGGACCGCGGACCACGAGCTCAAGGCCAAGCACCGCGCCATCTGGGCCTCGGGCGACTACCCCACCATGGTGGAGACGTTCCTGCTCCCGCTGGGCCCGCGCCTGGTCGGGGCGGCCGGCGTCACCGCCGGCCGGCGCGTCCTCGACGTCGGCGCCGGCAACGGCAACGCCTCCCTCCCCGCGGCCGCCACGGGTGCCCGCGTCACCGCCGGCGACCTCACCCCCGAGCTGCTCGACGACGGTAGGCGGCGCGCCGCGACCGCCGGACTCGACCTCGAGTGGGTCGAGGCCGACGCCGAGCACCTCCCGTTCGAGGACGCCTCCTACGACGTGGTGATGTCCTCGATCGGCGCCATGTTCGCCCCCCACCACCAGCAGACGGCCGACGAGCTGGTGCGCGTGACCCGCCCCGGCGGGACCCTCGCACTGCTGAGCTGGACGCCCGAAGGGCTGGTGGGCGAACTCTTCCGCACCATGAAGCCCTTCGCCCCGACCCCGCCGCCGGGCGCGCAGCCCCCGCCCCTGTGGGGGAGCGAGGAGCACCTGCGGGGACTCTTCGGCGGTCGGGTGGAGTTCCACCGCATCCTCCGGGACGTCCTCGAGGTCACGGCCTTCGAACGGCCCCGCGACTTCGGCGAGCACTTCAAGGCCAACTACGGCCCCACCATCGCCGTGCGGAAGAACGCCGAGCGCGAGGGCCGGGCCGCGGAGCTCGACCAGGCCATCGACCAGCTCTGCGACGAGTGGAACCGCGGCACCCCGGATCGGGCACGGTTCGAGATGGAATATCTGGTGGCGGTCGGCATCCGGCCGTGACCTTGACCGGCAACTAATAGGTTGCCTAATCTGAAGGCGTGGACATCGTGTTCCAGGCCCTGGCCCATCCCGCGCGGCGGATCCTCCTCGAGGAGCTCGCCGCGCGGGATGACCAGAGCCTCTTCGAGCTCACCGTGCGGCTCATCAACGACCACGGCCTGGCCATGACCCGCCAGGCCGTGACCAAGCACCTGGCCGTGCTGCGCGAGGCCGGCCTGGTGACCTCCACCGTCCAGGGGCGCACCACAGTGCACCACCTGGACACCTCCCCGCTCACCGACGCGCGGCAGTGGATGGACTCCCTGCCGCCCCCGCCGAAGGACACGCCGTGATCATCACCTACGCCTCCGTCTTCGTGGACGACCAGCAGAAGGCCCTGGAGTTCTACACCGACAAGCTCGGCTTCCAGCTCAAGGTGGACGTGCCCACCGGGCCCTACCGCTGGCTGACCGTGGTCTCGCCCCAGGCCCCCGACGGGGTGCAGCTGCTGCTGGAGCCCTCCGAGCACCCGGCCGTCCACCCGTTCAAGGAGGCGCTGGTGACCGACGGCATCCCCTTCAACAGCTTCGGGGTCGAGGACGTGCAGGCCGAGTACGAGCGGCTCACCGGACTGGGCGTTCGCTTCGTGCAGGAGCCGACGGCGATGGGCCCGGTCACCACCGCGGTGCTCGACGACACCTGCGGCAACTTGATCCAGATCGCCCATCTGAACGACCCGGCGGCATCCGTCGGGTAGTGAGTTAAGCCCGAGACTCGCCACGTTTTCGGCAAGGGGCCCATGACGGTGGATATCGCGTCACGGTCGTCTGAATGACGTCTCATACGTCGATTTGTGGCCAAGTTGCTTCACGTCCTTGTGACCCACCACTGAGTCCTGTCATTCTGGACCGAGTCGGCTCTTCCGGGGGGAATCGAGCCGATTGGCCTGTCGGGGGGATGGGCCGGTCTCGGTCCTCAGGAGCTGTTTGTGCTGTGTCGATGTGTCATGCCCACTGCGTTCGTTCCCTTGGTCAAGGCGGCGCATACGCTACTCCATGTAGGGGATCACATCAGGCACCGGGCGGAGATGATGCTTTGTCCGAGTCGACCGATGTTCATGCTGGGCGCCATGACAATCATTCGACCTACCTTGATGACCGCCCATCTCCGTGGTGTCCTGACGCTCGGGGCCCGCGCGGGGCGGCATAGACCGCTGGGACCCGCAGCCTGGTTGCACGCTCTCGGCGCATAGCACCGACATGATCCTCGTGCTGTTCGATCAGATGATCGATCCTGTCCTGAGTTTGGCGATTCTACTGGTGGCACTGAGTGTGTTGTACAGCTTGTTGCTGCTTGTCTTGTCCAGGGTCGACCCTGTCCACGCTCGGCTTCGGAAGTGCCTACGGCGTGATCTAGCGGAGACGATGCCCGTGATCTTCGTCGTCCCGTGCCTCAACGAGGACCGCGTGATCGGGGCGAGTCTGGAACGGCTGGTAAGTCTGAATTACCCACTCGTCCACATCCTCGTCGTTGATGATGGCTCCAATGATGAGACCGCCTCGATCGTCAGAGCCCACCCGGATCCTCGGGTCCATCTGCTGCAACGAGTATTGCCAAAGGCCCGGCAGGGCAAGGGTGAGGCTTTGAATGCTGCCATTCAGCACCTGCGGGCAAGCCCGGTCCTGGACCGATGGAACCCCTCCGAAATCATCGTGTGCGTCATGGACGCCGACGGAAGACTGGATCCACATGCCCTAGAGGACGTGATGCCGCTGTTCGTGGATCAGCAGTTGGGGGCGGTTCAAATCGGGGTGCGGATCAACAATCGGGACCGGAGTCTTCTCGCTCGAATGCAGGACCTGGAGTTCGTCCTCTACACCCAGATCTTCCAGCGCGGCCGGCGGCATTTGGGGAGTGTGGGTCTTGGGGGAAACGGTCAGTTCGTCAGGCTTTCGGCATTGGACGATTTAGGTGCTTCACCCTGGTCGCGCAGCTTGACCGAAGACCTGGACCTGGGAGTCCGGTTGATCCTCAGCGGCTGGATCACTGAGTTCTGCTCCACTTCGTCGGTGCATCAGCAGGGCCTGGTGGACATCCAACGCTGGATCAAGCAGCGCACGCGTTGGTTCCAGGGCCATCTGCAGTCCTGGGCCATGGTGTCACTGGTGCTGCGCAACCTCTCCGGCACACGCAAGGCCGACCTGCTGTACCACCTCACCAGCCCCTTCTTGTTACTGCTCAGCTCGTTTCTCAGTGCAGCCTTCGCACTGTGGGTTGCTGATGTGGCGGTCGGGCTGCTGCTGGGCACGGCCGTGTACTCGGGATGGTGGCTGTCGGCATATTTGGTTGCCTTCGGGCCCGCCCTGTTGTTCAGCCTGGTCTATTGGGGACAGGAGCGAGGTCATGGCTTGGGCCGCCTGAAGGCCCTGGCCCTCATGCATGTGTACGTGCTTTACGCGACCCTGTGGTACATCGCAGGGTGGAAGGCAACCTACCGGGCGCTGCGAGGTCACAATGGATGGGCCAAGACGGAGCGGTTGATCGAACGGCGTGAGCGGGGAAAGACCAGACCAGCAGCTTCGGCCTTCCGGAGCAACGCATGAGGCGATCCGTCGTTACGCCAGTCGGGATCGTTCACGTGCTGCACATCGTGATGAGCGCACGGTACAACCGTTCATGGTTCGAGGACCAGCCGTACGCCCGCTGAGTATTCCATGGCCAGGATCGTTTTCAACGGCACAGGACGCCTTCCCAATGGAAGACGCCCTGTGAACGATCAATGCAACGACAGAACGGGGTCAATGCCCCGTCGACGTGGACCCGGTGGAGGAACCGGACCGGCCCCAGGCCTCGAGCCCGAAGGTCTCGTGCTCGGCAGAGCCCGGGACATCCGGCTGATCGGCGCTCGTCGGCGCGGGCGCCGCGTCCTCGGCCGCAGGAGCCGTGGGCTCCTGCTGCGCCCGCGGCGTGACAGGAGGCTGGGCCGCGGCCGGCTCAGGTCGCAGCTCGGTGCCCCACGGCTGGTGCTTGCCGACCGGCGCGGGGACGACCGGCTGGGCGCCGGTCTTCGGCGCCGCCTTCTCGTCCGAGTTCGCGTAGTAAGACTTACCGTAATATCCATAGTATCCAGCGTCCGCGCCGGTGGTGGGCACCCGGTTGAGCACCACGCCGAGGACGTTGCCGCGGACCTGGTGCAGGTTCTCCAGGGCCTTGCCCAGCTCGTCCGTGGTGGTCCGCTGCGCGGTGGCCACGATGAGCGCGCCGTCGGCGGAGGCCGTAAGCAGCGCCGCGTCGGTGACCGGCAGCAGCGGGGGAGCGTCCACCAGGACCAGGGCGTCCTCGGCGAGAGTCTCGAGCATGCTGTGCATGGCCTTCGAGGACAGCAGCTCCGTGGGGTTCGGCGCGGTCTTCCCGGCGCCGAGCACCTGCAGGTTTGGGAACGTGTCGTAGGTCTGGAGGACCTCCTCCACCTGGACCTGTCCGGTCAGCACGTCGGTGACGCCCACGCCGGCCACGAGGCCGAAGAGATCGGTCATCACCGGGCGGCGGAGGTCGCCGTCCACGACGACGACGTTGCGCCCCGTCGAGGCGATGGCCACCGCCAGGTTCGCCGTGATCGAGGACTTGCCCTCACCCGGCAACGACGAGGTGACCACGATCATCTTCGGCGGGTTGTCCACCGAGACGAAGCTGAGGTTGGTGCGCAGCTCGCGCAGCGCCTCGGCGAACTCGTGGTGGCCTCGGCCGGCGGAGATGCCGGTCTCGACGATCGCGCGGTGGTCGGACAGCCGGTCGTCGGTGGGGATGACACCCAGGACCGAGACGCCGAAGCCGTCGCGGATCTCCTCGACCGACTTGATGCGGCGGTCCATCTTGTACCGGGCGAAGGCGTAGAGCAGACCCAGTCCGAGACCGCCCACGAAGCCGAGGGCCAGGTTGAGCTTCAGGTTCGGCGAGGACGGCGCCAGCGGCAGGGAGGCGTTGCTCAGCGGCTGGACGGCCACGCGGTTGATCGCGTCCTCGTCGCCCTGGCTCTCGAGCTCCTGGACCTGACCGGCCAGCGCCACGACCCAGGCGTTGGCCAGATCGGCCGCCTCCGTCGGGTCCTCGGCGTCGGCGGTGATGCGCAGTTCCGGGGTGTCCACGGGGACGTCCGTGGTGATGCGCGGCAGCACCTCCTCCGGCGTGGCGTCGAGATCCAGCTCGTCGATCACCGACTCGGCGACCGGACGGGACGTGGCCAAGGACTCGTAGGACACGGCCTTGGACTGGGCCAGGTTGTTGCCGGCCAGCGCGCTGGCCAGGTCCTGCTCACCGGTGGCGACGACCAGTCCGGACGCGGTGGCCGAGTAGATCTTGGGCTGGATCAGCGTCCAGCCGAGCGCCAGCAGTGTGCACAGCAGCGTGATCAGCGTGATGGCCCGCCAGTGCGTGCGCACGAGCCGGAGGAGGTCCCGTGCATCGAGAGCGGGGGCTTCCCGCTCTGCGTCAAGGTGCTCCATGGTTCTCCTCGGGATCGGCTCGGGGGTGGGGGGATGAATAGACGTCACTCGCGGATGCCGTCCTGGTGCTCTCGGAACCACTCGACGGTGGACCGGAGACCCTCGCGCAGGGGGATGCGGGCGGTCCAGCCGGCGTCGGCGAGCTTGGTGACGTCCATGAGCTTGCGGGGGGTGCCGTCGGGCTTCGACGTGTCCCACTCGATGCGGCCCTCGTAGCCCACGGCCTCGGCGACGAGTCCGGCGAGCTCCTTGATGGTGACGTCGGTGCCGGTGCCCACGTTGACGTGCTCGGGCCCGTCGTAGTGCTCGAGCAGGTGCAGGCAGGCCTCTGCCATGTCGTCGACGTGCAGGAACTCCCGCAACGGGGAGCCGGTGCCCCAGTTGGTCACCGACTCGGCGCCACTGATGCGGGCTTCTTCGTAGCGGCGGATCATGGCCGGGAGCACGTGGGAGCCGGTGGGGGAGAAGTTGTCCCCGGGTCCGTAGAGGTTCGTGGGCATCGCGGAGATCCAGGGCAGCCCGTACTGGCGGCGGACGGCCTGGATCTGTAGGATCCCGGCGATCTTGGCGATCGCGTAGGCGTCATTGGTGGGTTCCAGGTGCCCGGTGAGCAGGTACTCCTCCTTCAGCGGCTGCGGGGCCAGCTTCGGGTAGATGCAGGAGGACCCGAGGAACAGGACGCGTTCGACTCCGTGTTCCAGAGCGGCGTCGAGGACGTTGACCTGGATCCGCAGGTTCTCCGAGAGGAAGTCCACGGGGTAGGTGTTGTTGGCGAGGATCCCGCCGACCTTCGCCGCGGCCAGCACCACGTACCGGGGCTTTGTTTCAGCGAAGAATGCGAACACGGCGTCCCGGTCTTTGAGGTCGAGCTCGGCCGAGGACCGGCCGATCAGGTCGGTGAAGCCCTCGGCCTGGAGGCGGCGCCAGATCGCGGAGCCGACCAGGCCTCGGTGGCCGGCCACGTAGAACGGGGCGGTGCGATCGAGTGGGCCGGGGGTGAATGAGGCGGTCGCGTCGGCGGTCTTTTCGGTGATGTCTGCTGTCATGGTGGGGTCCTCCGTCACTTGGCCCAGGAGGCGAGGTCGACGGTGTCGATCCAGGCGTCGTTCTCGAGCAGGGCGATGTCGGCGTCGACCATGAGCTTCGCGAGTTCGGGGGCCTTGACGGTGGCCTCCCAGCCGAGCTTGTCCTTGGCCTTGGCGGGGTCCCCGATGAGGGCGTCGACCTCGGTGGGGCGCAGGTAGCGCTCGTCGAACTCGACGTGCTCGCGCCAGTCCAGGCCGGCGTGGTCGAAGGAGATCTCCAGGAACTCCCGCACCGTGCACGGGTGGCCGGTGGCGAGCACGAAGTCCTCGGGCTCGTCGGCCTGGAGCATCCGCCACATGCCTTCGACGTACTCGGCGGCGTAGCCCCAGTCGCGGATGGCCTGCAGATTGCCCATGTAGAGCTTCTCCTGCTGCCCGGCCTTGATCGCGGCCACAGCCCGGGTGATCTTGCGGGTCACGAAGGTCTCGCCGCGGCGGGGGGACTCGTGGTTGAAGAGGATCCCGTTGACGGCGTACATGTCGTAGGCCTCGCGGTAGTTCTTGGTAATCCAGTAGGAGTAGATCTTCGCCGCCCCGTACGGGGAGCGGGGGTAGAACGGGGTGTCCTCGTGCTGCGGGGGCGGGGTGGCCCCGTAGAGCTCACTGGTGGAGGCCTGGTAGTAGCGGGCGTCTACGTTGGCCAGGCGCATCGCCTCGAGCAGGCGCACGGTGCCCAGCCCAGTGGTGTCCCCGGTGTGCTCGGGCTCTTCGAAGGAGACCTTCACGTGGGACTGGGCGGCGAGGTTGTAGACCTCGTCGGGGCGGATCTGCGCCATCAGCGTCACCAGCCGGGAGCCGTCGGAGAGATCCCCGTAGTGCAGGAACAGCTTCGCATCGGCCTCGTGCGGGTCCGTGTAGAGGTGGTCGATCCGGTGGGTGTTGAAGGTCGAGGCGCGGCGGATCAGCCCGTGGACCTCGTAGCCCTTGGCGAGCAGCAGCTCCGCCAGGTAGGAGCCGTCCTGACCGGTGATCCCGGTGATGAAAGCCTTCTTGGGGGTGACGTGCATGATCGTCCTTCGGGGGGATGAGGCGTGGGCCATTGGGGGGACAGCTTCATGCTAGTGAATTGACAAAGCAATCCGGGGATCACCGGCGGACATGTTGCGTCAAAGATCGGAGCACGTCGTCCCACCTGCGCATGGCGGCATCCGCGGCGAGGTGCTCGGCGACGTATCCGGGACCGCGCCTGCCGATCTCCGAGGCCAGAGCCCGGTCGCCGCCGAGCTCCTCAGCGGCCTGCAGCAGGCCTGCGGGATCGCCGGAGGGGACAACGCGCCCAGCCCCGGAGGACTCGATCTCGCCAGCGGACGAGCTCTCGTCGTCCACCGCAGCCAGGACAGGGCGCCCGGTGGCGAAGTAGGACGTGAGCTTGCTCGGCACGCACATCTCCCGGAGTTCGGGCTTCTCGTTGACGAGCAGGACGTCTGCGGCCGCAAG
This sequence comes from Kocuria sp. CCUG 69068, assembly GCF_020833785.1. Classification (NCBI taxonomy): domain Bacteria; kingdom Bacillati; phylum Actinomycetota; class Actinomycetes; order Micrococcales; family Micrococcaceae; genus Kocuria; species Kocuria sp. CCUG 69068. The sequence goes on along the minus strand of NZ_PDDL01000008.1, from coordinate 59,414 downwards.
AGCCGCGGTGTACTCCTCGTCGGGCAGGGGGTCGACGAACTCCAGACTCTCCACACCCGCCGCCAGATCTTTGAGTCGCGGCAACTGGCTGCCCGCACCGAGCAGGACGAACCGGACACGGGAGTTCCGCTCATCGGCGAGCCGGGCGGCGTCCACCACGTTCTCGAGGTACTGCTTCACACCCATGTTGCCGGCGTGGAGGACAACCACCTCGTCTGCGGACCAGCCCCGATGAGCGCGGACCGCCGCCGTGTCGATGGCGTGCTGCGGGGTGATGTGGGACCAGTTCCGGTGGATGAGTGCCCGCTCGGACGCCACACCGAGTTCGTTGACCGCGTGGCGGCGGAACCGGTCGTGGATGACGATCACGCGGTCCATGGCGCGGAGGACCAGTCCCTCCACCTGCCGCATGACGGGCGCCAGCGCAGCCGCCGAGGTGTGCACCTCCTCAAGACCGCGGGAGTACAGGTCCTGGATCCAGATCGCCGTCCCGGGACGGCGCCGGCCGAGCTTGGCTCGGAGAGCTGCAACGCCCGAGGAGAAAAGCCCGGGGTTCACGAAGAGCACCACATCCGGGCGGCCCCAGTTCGCCGCTGCGGCGCGGACGCCGAAGTGAATCTCCATGAGCAACCGGTTGAGCAGCTTCGGCTCCGCGGGCACGTAGTGGCGAAGGCGCAGGACGTGGACGCCGTCGTGATCCTCTTCCGACGTCCGGCCGTCGTAGCCGTCATAAACCTGCCACTGGGGGTAGTGCGGGAAGCCGGTGATGACCCGGACGTCCCATCCGCATTCGGCCATGCCTTCGGCGAGGGCCGTGGTGTAGGGGGCGTTGCCGCTGGACTCGGGGGCGTAGTTGATGCCGATGATCGTCAAACGAGGGCGCATGGGGGTGCTTTCGTCACACTGGGAGCAACGCCGAGGGGAATCAGCGGCCCACCGGAGGGGATGGGGTATAAATCAGACGATACATGTGAGCGCATTCAGCTCCAGGACGACGCCCCACGTCGGCCCGTGGTTCAGCTCACATGACCTCCCCGCCCCCCACACGCAGAGGTATTCATGGCCACCGCCGCTGAGCGCAGCCCTGCCGACTCCTACGTTCCCGTCATCGACCTCTCTCAGGCGCCCGGCGAGGGCGAAGCCTGGAACCGGCCCAAGTGGATGATCTACCTGTGGTCAGCCACCGAGCTCGTCCTCGTCACCAACCCATGGCAGACCAGCTCCGGCCTGAGGACGAAAGTGCTCCGCGCCTTCGGCGCCAAGATCGGCGACGGCGTCATCATCAGGCCCCGTACCCGCATCAAGTTCCCCTGGAACCTGGAGATCGGCGACCGCTCCTGGATCGGAGAGGGCGTGTGGATCCACAACCAGAACCAGGTCACCATCGGACACGACGCGGTCGTCTCGCAGGAGACCTTCATCACCACGGGCAGCCACGCCCACCGCAAGGACATGGGTCTCATCACCCGTCCAGTGACAATCGACGACGGCGCCTGGGTCACCTCGCGCTGCGTGGTCACTGGGGGAGTGACGGTGGGGCGTTCCGCGCTCGTGCAGCCGCTGACTCTGGTCAACCGTGACGTGGAACCTGACCATGTCGTGGGCCCTGCCGCGGCTGAGGTAAAGGGTCGACGGTTCAAGTCGTCCACGACTGCCGGAGGGAAATAATGATGCTGAAGAACCGAGGGCTCGTGGAAGCGGTAAAGGACATGCGTGCCCGCTCCGGCGGCGGCCGCACAGCCGCCGGCATGTATCTCGCAGTGCTTCCTGGGTACAGGCAGAGTTGCATGGAGATCCTCGTGGATACCTTCGACGGTGATCTTCGACTGTTCGTAAGCGACAGGCACCTGGACCGAACGGTGAAATCGGGCGTACGGGTCTCCGGCCTGCGGACGGTTCGCATGGTGCGGCTCTTCGGCGACAGGGCATTTCTGCAGCTCGGCCACTTGCGCGAGGCGCTGGCTCTGGAGACCCTTGTCGTCGATCTGAACCCTCGAAGCATCACAGCCTGGATGCTGCTTGTGGTCAGACGGGCACTGAAACGGCGAACGCTCGTCTGGGGTCACCTCCATCCCCGTGCTGGCTCCGAGACCCGCACTGCCGCGGTCCGCCAGGCCATGCGACGACTGGCGGCGGGCACCATCAGCTACACGTACACGGACCAAGAGCAGGCCCGCCAGGAGTTGCCGAGTCAGCCCGTATGGGTGGCCACCAACGCGCTGTACCGTGCTGAAGACATCCAACCGTGTGCGGCCCGCGAGCCTAGAGAACGTACGGACATCCTCTACGTCGGGCGTTTCGAACTCGCCAAAAAGGTCGATCTGGTCGTCAGAGCCTTTGCCTTGGCTGTCAAGAACCACCCTGAACTGCGTCTGCGACTGGTGGGCGGGGGCAGCCAGCGACAGCAACTGGAGGAGCTGGCGAAACAACTGTCCGTGGCCGACAAGGTGCACTTCGAAGGCTGGATCGACGGCGTTGAGGCGCTCAGGAACTTTTACACGACGGCTATCTGCAGTGTGTCGCCGGGCTTCGCCGGTCTGGGACTCACGCAAAGCCTGGGATTTGGGGTGCCCATGGTGGTGGCCCAGGACGAGCCACACTCGCCGGAGATCGAGCTGGCCACGACCGGTGGTGTGATCTGGGTGGAATCGGACAGCCCCGCAACGATGGCAGAGGGTCTGGAAATCGCGTTCGAGCAGCGCGGCAGGCTGCCGGTCGACGATGTCGCGCAGTTCGTGAGAGAACACTACTCCGCAGAAACAATGGCTCGCGGCCTGCGCGATGCACTGATGGAAGGGAAATGATGGCCACCACTGAGAGGTCTGCTTTGGCGACCGAACCATCAATCGTGCCCGCGCCACTTCGGTGGGTGGTGAGAACGGTGCTGCGGAGGATATCCGTCGGCGCCAACGTGCAACTTGGCTCAAATGTCCGGGTAGGCCGTGGCGCCGTGGTGAGTGCGCCGCATCAGCTGAACATCGGCGACAACGTTTCGGTCGGACCGCACTCGATCGTTCAGGTCGACGGGGAGATTGGCGATTGGGCCCTGATCGGCATGCACGTCCAGATCGTCGGCCGTAACGACCACGCCATCGACGAAGTGGGCGTACCAATCAGGATGGCGACTCGGGTCGCGGACCGGGCAGCCGTACCGACGGATGCCGTCCACATCGGCAAGGATGTGTGGATCGGTGCGTCGTCCGTCATCCTGAGCGGCGTCTCCATCGGCGCGGGATCGATCATCGGCGCCGGCTCGGTGGTCACCAAGGACATTCCGGAATGCTCCATCGCTGTTGGAGGCCCAGCTCGAGTCATTGGACAGCGCTTCAACAGTGAGGCGGAGCGGCAGTCGCATCTGCGGATTCTTGATGGGATTTCCTTGAGCAGCACAAGCCAATAGCCGAGGAAACTCGTACTGGTGAACGTCGATCACGTCGTCCCTCGCACCCACTGTGAAAAACAGCTTCACACTGGACGCACGGTTTTTCAGTCGGATAGCAAATACCAGCGCGTCTTTCCGGCGCATGTCAAGTTGAACGCACGGGAGAAACCACTGTGAGCAGGTCGGTTGTCGGCGGATGGTCCGATCAGGAGACGATGCGCAAGTTGTCACCGATCGCTCTCGTCCTCATCGCTCTCGGAGCCATGGCCGTCGGCGGGCCGGTGATGCTACTGATCCCGATTGCAGCGCTGGGCAGCCTATTTCTTCTGACGACCAGCTTGGGTCGTCTGCTCATGCTGTGCTTTGGCGTCTTGGTGATGTTTGGCTCAAGTGTATTCAGTGCCCCGGTGCGCTCGTTGTTCACCATCATGCTGTTTGTCGGCTTGCCGCTTGCCGGACACTCCATACTTCGACGAGCGCGTAGCACCAGAATCAACCTACGTGGCTATCGGATCCCAATATTTTTTCTTTTCAGTGTTCCCTTCCTCTCCCTATTCGCCGCCGCTTTATATGCCACCGATCTTGTGATGTGGATCCGAGACGGGACGACTTTCATTCTCATACCCGTCAGTGTCGTATACGCACTGGACGCGGGACTGTCCGTGCGCTCCATCACGTTGCAGAGAATTTTCACGCTGGTCGGGCTTGTCGGAGGTCTGGGGTATCTGCTGACCTGGCTGGCATTCCGGGGGCAAGTGCAGATTCCGGGTGGAGTACCGCTGCTGAGCTCGTCCATGCTCGTAGTACCTGTGATCTCCATGTGCTTGGCCCTGTATTTTACTTCCTCCTCGCGGCGTAGGTACATGTGGGCGGCGATTGCCGCGATACTCGTATTGCTACTGGTAGGGGCCGGAGGGCGCTCGGCGCTGCTCTATCTCGGTGCAACCATGCTCGTCGCAGTGGCCGTGGCAACGCGCGCGCGTCGAGGTCTACCGCGGTTGGCAATTTTGCTCGTTATCGCCGCCATCGTGTTGAGCGGCTTCTATAGAATCTACGCGTCTTTTGTCGGGCCACAGTTCCTCTCGGGACGTTTCGAATGGTTCACCGAGGCGTCGTGGGAGGCTATAACGGACGATGCCTCTGGGCAGGATCGTGTCCGGGCTTACAGCATCATGTGGAACTCCTTCTTGGAGAAACCGCTGTTAGGCAATGGGTTCGGCTACAACTACCCATCAGTGTCTGCCACAGGAATTGAGCTTTTCACCTTGGACAGTCCGCTCGTCTATTTAGCGAAGTTCGGCCTCATAGGGGCAGCCGTGGTGCTCTTGTCGCTCGCCGGAATTGTGGCCGCTACCATTAAGCAGTCAAAACACAGCCCGCATCGACTTCGTATCGTACTGATGAATGCCTCCGCCGTTGCCGCCTGGGTGGCAATCTTGCCCTCAGGTGCCCCGACCGAACAGAAGGGCTTCGGTGTCGGTCTTGCCCTTCTGGTGGCGTTGTCCATCGCTTGGAACCGTGAGTCCAGCTGTCAACCTATTGTGAGACGAGAGGCGGGCAGGCGAATCGAGGTTCGCGGCAGATCGCACAGGGCCACCCGCAGGCCAGATCGGGCCCAAACAGACTGTCCTGAAATCACAGACAACTGCACACCCGCATCCCAGTCAGAACCACGAGAAGTGAGAGCCCAGCATGCGTAATGACGACCTCAATACGACCTCCGTGTCAGCGTCTCCCGGACCTGGTTCCAAAGACTCTGACCGCATGTGGCCTATTGCCCATGCCCTCTACAACGCTCTGACTCCGTGGAGGGGACGCAAAGCTTTTGTTGTTCCCATCGCCGACGAATCTGGTCGCCCTCTCGGCAACAATGGCGATGAGTTGATGATGAAGGTGTTCTGGCACATCCTCGCGCAGGCAGACGTGAGTACAGTGGAGGACATACAAGCAGCCGACGTGCTTTTCGTCCCGCCGAATGGCGCTCTTTTGCAAATGTACAAATTTCCGGATCTTTTGCAAAAATACACCTCGGCCAATCTGCGGGCGCCGATGATCATCTTCCCCTCTTCAGCGAACTTTCCTACCAAAGATCCGTCCTTCATTTTCGAGAAGCGCAGTTCAGAAGTCACGTGGATTCTGCGAGAGCAGTACTCTTTCGACCACCTGCGGAAGCAGTGGGGAGATCGGCTGTCGGCCGTGGGCTGTGAACTGGTGCTCGACCACGACGTTGTCGCCTCCCACAGCGACTTCGTGCGCGGCTTGTTTGGACAGGTGAATCATGGACGGACTCTAGTCGGGGCGCGCAAAGACGTGGAGCGGAACTCGACATCCCCTAGGGGCGCTGCGCCGAACAGCACGGACTTCTCCCGATCGCTGACGACACTCAAGTCTGCGCTGATGCACCATGTGGCCACGGCCCTCCCTTACGGGCGGTTCTATACAGGTCTGGTTCGTGCTCTGCGAGCAAAGGCCCAGAAGGAAGCGGGCGCCGCACTGATCCAGCGGTTGCCGGAAGATATACGCCCCAAGTTTCGCTCCGGCGGCGTCATGCACCGGGATGTCAGCTCCAAGCATCAGGTGACCTTTAACCAGTATCTGCGCACGATTGCCAGCGCAGGATTAGTGGCCACGGACCGATTGCATATCGCTCTCCCCGCCGCGATCCTCGGCAAGGACGTGTGGCTCGTGGAGGGCGGTTACCACAAGGCGACGGGGGTAGTGAACCGCTCGGCGAGTGCAGTCCCCAATCTCCGTCTTGTTTGTAATACGTGAGCGGCCAGGTGACGACTACAGCGACCCCGATGCGGGGTGTCCTTTCACTGTCGCTGGGGACGGCGGTAACCAGAGGGCTCGCCCTGTGCACCCAGTTGCTGCTGGTCATCTGGCTGGCACCGGCCGAGTTCGGCTACTGGGCCGCTGCGTCATCAGCGATGTCACTCGTGACAGGACTGGTGAACTTCGGCGAGGTCAACGGATACCTCGCCAATGAGGGATCGATGCTCAAGCGGGCGCGGCGCGCGATCTGGCGGCTGAACACTCTGTTGATCATCGCCGGCCTCGGCATCGCCGGCGCCTACCTATACGCGGGCGAGACAAGAGTGGCTGCTCTTGCTCTCCTCATCGCCGTCTCCATCCCTATTCAGGGAGACAGCGACTTGATGTACGCGGCGGGTGTGCGGTCAGGCCAGTTTTCATTATTGATCTGGTCGCAGAGTTTCGGCGCCGTGCTGAAACTCGTCGTGGCGGTGGCTATCGCCTTATGGAGTGAGTCGGCCTTGGCTTTAGCGGTCTCAACTCTAGCCTATTATGTTGCTCTCGACGCGGTGATTTTGTCGCGCCTGCGCCGCAACGATGCACAGCCTGCCACTCCTGTGTACGAACCTCATCGAAAGCAAAGATTTAGCTGGGCCGTCAATTCACTGATGATGACGATCCCGTTGCAGTCGGCCTATCTGGTGACGCAGTTCTTGGCTGCGCCCGAAGTGCTTGGCGTACTGTATCTCGCCTTCCAAATAACACTCGGAATCAGTGGTGTGATCAGCCAGCCATTGGCGCGGGTGGCTCTGTCGGCTTTTGCCTCTTTACAAGGCGGACGCCGAGCCCAGACCGCTATGTCATTCATGCATGTGTTCGCTTCAGGGATGCTGATCATTGTGGCCTGCGGCATTTTGGTGCTGCCATGGTCAGAGCCGTACATCAGCCCGGATTGGGCTATTGCGGTTCCGGCGACACTGACCCTTTTGGTAAGCCTTACCCCCCGCATTGTCTCGCCCGTAATCGACGGTTTTCAGCAATCTTCAGGACGATGGTGGCAAGCAACCTCATTCAACGCGGTCGATGCTATCGGTACTGGCCTTGCAGCTTGCACGGCAGTGTTTGGTGACGTTGTACTGCTGGCGATGTCCATTTCTGTGTGGAAGGTACTATTCGGCGTGAGCCGTTTTCTCGTCGTGATGCGAGAGGTCGAGCTGGCGTCACGAGCACTTTTCGCTGGATTGCTTCTTCTGACGTCCACGCTGGGATTCGTCTCTGTTACCAGTGAAGACATGACTAGGTCACTACTCTGTGGCCTGCTTATTGTCTTTGGTGCGGGATGGCTGCTCATTGCTCTGAGAAGAACCACCACGCCGGTGGCTGCGCAGAATGTGAAGGTGAATTGATGGTCGAATATCCCGAAAATCAAGACTCAGGGACTGGCGTGAAACATAATCTATTGGTGCTGTCTCCATGGGGCGTGGCAGGGGGATACAGCGGACCCCTCGTCCTGCAACACCGCCTCATGACTGCCCTGGCGACCACGGCCTCGTTCGAAATAACCGCCCTCTACCGGGAGCGCGGACTTGCTCCGTCGCCGGACTGGATTACGGTGCCGGTACCTGTAGTATCGTCTCCTCCTCAAAGCTTCCCGCAGAGGACCCAGATTACTTGGTTGCTGCGGACGAGCTGGTATGTCCTCCGGAACAGGCGCCGCTTTGACGCCGTGTTTCTGCAGGGGGCATATCTGTTGACTTGTCTACCAGCACTGTTGCTCAGTAAGTACACCAAGGTCCTGGCGCTCCCCGTGGTGGACGGCGGAGACCTGCCCAAGGCAGGCTCCACGACGAAAAGCCGGCTGAAACGGCGGTTGCAGAGTCGCCTGTTCCGGCGTCCAACTCTGGGTATCAGTCTTTCGAGCGGCATCAAGAATGACCTGGTAGGGCTGGGAGTACGAGAGGAATCTGCCCCCTTGGCGTACAACCTGGTGAATACAGGTCAGTACCGTCCTCGTCCCCAGGAGCAGTTGGGTGGCGCAGGTATCTTCCGGATGCTCTTCGTAGGTGCTGTCGGTCGGAGAAAGCAACCCCACATCGTGATTGAGGCGTGCGCCGAACTGCGAAACGGTGGTGTGGACGCTCGAGTGACCCTCGTCGGTCCATTTGAGGACCCCGCGTACGAAGGAGAGCTTAGGGCACTGGTGAGCCGCCTGAAGCTTGACTCCTGGGTCAATTTCGCCGGCCTGTCGAAGTCCCCACTGGAGTACTTCCAAGCCGCTTCGGTCTTTGTTCTGCCCTCGATCAGCGAAGGCATGCCCGGAGCCATGTCGGAAGCCATGGCTTGCGGCTTGCCGGTCGTCGTTTCTGGCGTGGGTGCCATGCCAGAAGTGGTCGACGCCGCTCGATGCGGCATCGTGGTACCGGACTTTGAGGTCGGGTCCTGGGTCACTAAGTTGCAGGATCTAAGCAGTTCACCGTCCCGTATGAGGGAGATGTCCGCCAATGGTCGGAAATTTGCTGAAAATCATATGGCACCTGATGCGTTGGCGTCGAAAGTTCGTCGTTTTCTGGAGGGGTAGATCGATGCATATATATTTCATGGCGGCGTGAGAACCAACTGGGACAAGGTTCTTCGGTTGCCGCAGCCTGGGCTGCCTCGTCGTGCATGGGGTCGATGTGGTTTTCATGCGACTGTCCTCTTTTGCCCTATACCCTCCATGCTCGGCTCGGGGCGGAAGCGAACTCTCGGGCTGCCGGGGGCAGGAAAGCCGTCGACCGTCGGTGAGAGCGACGTAGAGCGACAGAAGCAGAAGCGGGCCGAGGATAAGTCGCTGTGCCCTGCATCTTTTCCGGCCGCCCGCGGGACCACCCGTGCTCTCGTCCCTAGCACATCCTCCTCCCTGGTCTCCACCATGTGTTCCTCGCACAGATCGCGACTACGGGGATTGTGCGTTCGGTGAGGTCATCGTCCTCCCGAATCTGCATTTCGACGCCGGGCAGGCGTTGGTAGCGCCATCCGATCTACTGGGCGAACAGGTTGCTTTTCATCGCTGACCGCCCTGTTGTGCACTTTCGGCTACCCACCCCGCTGATGAGGAGGCCGTGGAGCTAAGCCCAGGCCCTGGTAGTTGGAGATGGTTTGAATAGTCCGTCCGGTGGGGGGTGCCTCTATCATTCTCGTCAAGCGGCCAGGGCCACCGGTGACGGGGTCTGAGGCTCGGTCGGGTCTTGGTAGAGGGTACCGTCCCTGAGCATCGCGAACAGGACGTCGCTCCGTCGGCGGGCCAGAGCGATGATCGCCTGGTTGTGGCGTTTGCCCTGGGCGCGTTTCCGGTCGTATTAGGCCCGTGACGGGCCGTGGTGCAGTGAGGCGAAGGCCGAGAGGAACAGTGCCCGCTTCAGGCGTTTGTTGCCGCCCTCCGCGGCGTGCTCGCTGCGGATCGAGGTCCCCGACCTGCGGGTGACGGGGGCGATCCCGGCGTAGGAAGCCAGGTGCCCGGCGTCGGCGAAGTCCTTGCCGACGACCTCGGTTAGGATCCTCGCGGCGGTCCTGACCCCTATCCCGGGCATCGAGGTCAGGACCGGGCAGTAGGGTGGGCCTCCACCAGGGCCTCGACCTGGGCGGCTACCGGGGCGCGCTGGTGGATCAGGGCGGCCAGCTGCCCGGCCAGGATTCGGATCACGGTGGCGGCGGCTTCGGTGCCGGCCACCGCCACGGACTGCTGCCCCAGGGCGGTGAAGATCTCCTCGGTCAACGACTCGGCCAGCCGCGGGGCGTGCTTCTTGAGCCTGGTCCGCACGTGGCCCCTGCCAGCCGCGGCCAGCTTGGCCGGAGTCGGGTAGCGGCTCAGCAGGTCCGCTACCGCCGGGTGCGTCACCCGCGGCCCCAGCACCCGCTCCAAGGCGAGATGGCTCTGCGTGAGCATGCCCCGCAGCCGGTTGCTGGTGGCGGTGATCTGCGCGGCGAGGTCGTCGTCGAAGCCGGCCAGCACAGCGAGCTCGGCGATCTGGGCCTCGTCGACCCGGATGCTGCGCGCGGTGTGCGGCATGGTCCGGGCCGCCTCGGCGATGGTCAGGGCGTCCCGGGCGGGCGTCGGTCTTGGCCGTGCCCGGGTGCAGGTCCGCGATCCTGCGCATCGCGAGGCCCGGCAGATACGCGAGCCGAACCCCGTCGGTGGCTTCGGCGACGGCCACTGGCAACGCCCCGATGGTGACCGTCCGGTCCACGACCATCAGCACCGGCCCGTGCGTGGTGACCAGCTCTTCGAGGATGCTCCGTAGCCGGGTCTCGTCGTTGGGCAGGGCCTTGTCATAGATCGTGTTCCCGGCCGTGTTTACGGCCACGGCGTGATGGTCGGACTTGCCGACGTCGAGTCCGACGAACACCGCCGGCAACGGTAGCTCTGACATAGCCGTATTCCCTTCTCCTGCACTGACGTCTGCGCGCGCTGGCCGGCCGGAAGGTGGTCACGCTCGGCATCCGCGTTACGAAGGTCCCGCATGGGTCTCGCCTCTACTAGCGATCTCTGACCACCTGACCGGTTGCCGGTGACTACCCCCCCCCGGATCATGGGCAACTGTGGGCAAACGGTCATGCCGGCAACCGGCCGGTCAGCTCCTCCATCCTGCGGGACGGAGGAGCTGGGAAGAAGGTAACGTGGCGATCAGCGCACTCCCTTTCTTGCCCAGACTCCGACCGAGTCCAGGCAGGCCGTCGACAAGTTCAACAACCCTTCCTGATTCAGTTGATGAAGTACGGCGTGCTGGAAGCACCGGCTTCTTACCGGGTCCGCAGTCCGCGCCAGCAGGTGGCCCGGACCCGAAGCTCAGCTGTCCGGACAGCAAGTCTGGCGACGATGCTGGGCCCGGTCACGACCAGACTGACCTCCGGGGCGACACGGTCCTTAACCCGTGGCCGCCCGGTTCTCCCATTCTTCGCCGGCGAAAGCTGCGGAATCAACAGTTCAAGCAAGATCCACAACTGGTCGCAGACCAGCCGCTGGGACGGACTCTGCCTCGTTATGGCGGGTCCGATAATCATCGGCCCGACGGGTTGACCACCGCCTATATCGAACTATTGAAACAGTTCTTTAGACGCACTCGATTGCCGACATCGCGTGGCTGTTCGACTCTGTCATGTCGTGAAAGTAGCTGAAATCGAAAAATTAATTCCGGAGCTTTTGCAGAACTTCTGATTTGATGACAGGAGCCAGCTGTTCCGAATACTCGACGGTCAGGTGATTGGTGTCGACGCGCATCAGAGTCTGCCCGGAGAAAATTGGACAGATCTCGTTCGAGCTGCAGAACCAAAGCTTGGTGTCAACATAGGTGGAGCCCGTCTTATTGGCCACCTTCTTTTCGGTTCCAGTGAACGTCTTCCACTGACCGGTGACAGTGGTTTGGCAAGAGGCGGGCTTAGACATGGCCGTGCGGCACTCTTCTAGGGAGTTTCCCATCGGAGGCGTCGACATGATGACGACTTGGTCGGTGTGCGGTTTGATAGATTCGAGTGTTCTGGTGAGGCCATCAGCATATTCTTCCTGAGCTAAATCTCCTTTCGCCTTGGAGGCGAGTCGATACAGGGTAGAAACGGCGGAGCTAGCGAAAACAACATCTGGTTTGATCTCTGCGATCTGGTCCGCAACCCATTCTTGGTGTTTCATGCACTCGGGATATGTGGACCCGTCATTCTTGTTTACCTCAATGTCAGCTGCGGTGCACTGCTGCATTGTGAGCATCTGGAGGTTATAGCCCGACTCCGAAAGAGCCTTCCGTATTCCAGGTGACCACGCAATGGCATGAGAGTCACCGACGAGCACGGCGGTCTTTTTGCTGTTGGGCGAGGCGAAGTAGCAGTCGGTCAAATTGCTTTCCGATACGTCGAGGCACGTGGTGTTCTCCATTTTCTCAATCCACGCACTTACTCCCAATGAGTTCCCTCCCGGAACGAGTTCCGGCCATTTGGTGGTAGCAGTGGCTTTCTTGATGTTGTTTTGAACATCCGTCAGCTCGGGACCATAGGATGGGGCGGCGTCTACCGTCTTCTCCAAATCCCACGAGTACGCCGTGGCGGCTTGAGCTGCGGATGGATTCTGTTGCGGTGGAATGAAGGTCCATATCACTGCGCCAGCGGTCACGACGGCGAGAAAAGCGAGCCATCCGTCACCGTACCGACGGTTCGTGGTCATAGTTTTCTGTGTGCGGTGCGACTTCATCAGCCAATTGGATGATCGAAGCGGATCCTCGATCAGGTGGTACGCGAATATGGCGAAAACCAGCATGGTAGTGACAGACCCGATGTAGAAGCTCGCGTTCCGGCCGGGAAGCAGTGCTGAGAAGAAGATGATCACGGGGAAGTGCCAAAGGTAAAGACTGTAAGATATGTTGCCGATATATCCACTGACCCGATTAGTCAGGGGCGTGATCAATTTTTGGTCACCTCCAGTGCCCGCAATGATCACTAGTGCAACGGATAAGACGGGTAACAATGCGGCGGGTGCAGGAAATGCGGATTCCATGTTCACGATAAGAACAGATACCGTCATTCCCGCAAGCCCTGACCACGCCAGAACAGGGCGCACACCGTAATGAATTCTTTCTAGCGCCGGTGCGATGATGGCAAGCAAAGCTCCGACACCGAGTTCCCACGCGCGGGAAAATGTTGAGAAGTAGGCCGTTGTGGGGTTAGTGGCAGTCTCATGCAGCGCCCAAAGGAATGAAATTAGTGTGACCATCAGAATGGCTGCGCCAGAGATCACTCGAGCGTTCACGGGTGATTTTTTTATCCTGACGGACAGAACCAGTGCGGCCAGCATGAGCCATGGCCAAATGAAGTAAAATTGTTCCTCGACGGCCAGGGACCAGAAATGCTGTAGTGGTGAGACGGGGCCGTCAGCTTGGAAATAATCGGTCTCAGTCGCGGCGAAGCGCCAATTGCCGACGAAGAGTAGGGATGAGGCGGCATCCCAAAAGATGGACCAGGCACGGCTGCCGGTGAACAGAAGAAAGCTCGTGACAGTGGTGACAACGATAACGGTCACCGCCGCGGGAAGGAGTCGTTTCGCCCTGCGTCTATAAAAGTCCACGAAACTGAACCGCTGAGTGCGCTCCCACTCGCGCAGCAGGTGACCGGTAATCAAGAATCCGGAAATGACGAAAAATATGTCAACTCCCACGAATCCTCCGGACGGCCACTGCACGAGGTGATCGAGCACAACGAATGTCACGGCAAACGCTCTAAGTCCTTGGATATCTGCCCTGAACTTTTTCGTCGTGGCCGGTGGGACGGACGTGCCAGTTCTGACATGGGGGATGGTGCTTGTCACTTCTTCTCCGGTCGACGAGGCAATGGTCGGCAACGCCAGTCAGTCGACTGGGGACGAGCCGCTTCAAAAGGGGGCAATGGCATATATCCAGTAGGTTCTTGATTCGGCGCGGAGGCGGGGGTCATGGGAAATCGGATACACCCACTTCTCAGTACGCGCCTTCCTTGGCCACCACGGCCTTGAAGGTTCTTCCCAGAATCAGCAGATCCTGCACCGGCGACCAGTTCTCCACGTAATAGAGGTCAAGGCGCACCGACTGCTCCCAGTCCAGGTTCGACCTTCCCGAGACCTGCCACAGACCCGTTATGCCGGGCTTCACGCGCAGCCGGCGGTGGACGTAGTCCTCGTACTGCTCCACCTCCGCGGGGAGCGGCGGACGGGGGCCCACCAGGGACATCTCGCCCTTGAGGACATTGAAGAACTGGGGGAGCTCGTCGAGGCTGTAGCGGCGCATCCACTTGCCGGGGCCGGTGATGCGAGGGTCGTCCTTCATCTTGAACAACAGGCCGGCGCCCTCGTTCTGCTCCTTGAGACGCTGAAGCACCTGTTCGGCGTCGGTGCGCATGCTGCGGAACTTCAGCATCTTGAAGCGGCTGCCGTCCTGACCAATGCGCTCCTGGGCGAAGAAGGCGGGGCCCTTGTCGTGGGCCTTGACGATCAGGGTCAGGGCGAGCAGAACGGGGGAGAGGACGAGCAGCGCGGCCCCGGAGCCGACGATGTCCATGAGGCGCTTGGTCATGGCGCGGCTGCGGCTCAGCTTCGGTGTGGCCACGTGGATGAGGGGGAGGCCGGCCACCTGCTGCATGTGGATGCGGGGGCCCGCGATGTCGGTGAGGCCGGTGTCCATGACCAGGCGGATGTGGGCGTCGGCGAGCTGCCAGCTGAGGTGGCGGATCTCCCTGGTGCCCAGCGGGACGTTGGAGGACAGGACCACGGTCTCGATGTCGCGCTCGTGGCAGGCGTCGACGATGCCCTCCACGGTGGGGCGCGCACCCGGTGCGAGCGCGTTGGGCGGGAGGCTCATGCGCTGCAGCTCCGCGGGGACCGGCTTGCGGGTCTCGGGGACGTAGATGGCGGCCGCGTCGAGGCCTGAGGTCGGGTGCTGGCGCAGGGACTTGATGAGGTCGCACGTGCCGGCCAGCCGGCCCACCACCATGGTCTTGGACAGTGCCTCACCCTTGTACCGGGCCTTGACCAGCCGGTCCCGCACGAGAAAGCGCCCCAGGATCAAGAATCCCAGCCCGAGGGGGAGGGCCAGCAGAACATAGCTGCGGGCCGTGGGGAGGTCGAAGCCGAAGGAGATGATCGCGATCGCGCCGAACAGGATCAGGCTCGAGTGCACTACCTGCCGGGTCTCCTCGAGGCCGTGGCCGATGAGCCGGACGTCCCGGGCGCCGCGGGCGCCCAGGTGCATCCACCAGGTCAGGGCCAGGGCGATGCCCACGATCCAGTAGGGGACCGACAGGGGGCCGAGGTCGAGTCCGGCGTTCTCCAGCTGGAAGCGGAGCAGGTGGGCGCCGATGAGGGTGACGAGCAGTGCCAGGCCGTCGGCCCAGCGCATGCGGGTGAGGTAGGCGGAGCGCCAGCCGGAGCGGGAGGCGGCGTCGCGAGCGGTGGTGCGGGTGCTGTTGAGCTGCGGACGCCGGTGGTCGTCCGCTCGGCTGATCTCGTTGACCTTGAGCATGGTGGTGCTCCCTCCCCGAAAAAGCACGCGGCCACCTGGGGCATCTCCTCCCAGCCCGTGGGGGAGACGGTGGACCGCGCGCTGCGTTGCACTTGTGGCCAGTTTAGTGGCGCAAATCGATGAGAACGGCTCTATGACGAAAGGTGTTTGCACCTGCACTTGCCTGTGCCGCCAACCTGCGGAACGGCGTCGTGCCTAGTGGTGACGGGGATCACGTCGTCGGGCGGGGAAGTCGACCCGACGGTGACGGTGCCATTTTCTGTCCCCCACTCGGGGGACGGCGGCGTTGTGGTGCCGGCCGCTCAGGCGGCGCGGGCTGCCTGAGCGGTGTGGCCGGCGGTGCGGAGGTGCTCGGCCTTGAGGCGGCGGAGGTTCAGGGCCAGGCAAGTGGGGGCGTAGGCCGGGCGGATCACCACAGGGGTGCCCTCGTGGCCGTGGGCGGTGAGGATCTCGCCCAGGGCGGCCTCGTGGCGCTCGAGGACCACGTGGCCGAAGTAGTGGTCGTTGAAGAGGTCGGCCAGTTCCAGGGCGTAGGCCCAGGTGGGGGTGCCGACCTCCATGGACGCCTTCGGGCAGTCCCAGTCGCTCGGGGTGCCGGCGGTGCGCAGCTGAGTGCGCAGCACGCGGTCGAGGGCCTCGGGGGTGAAGGCCAGGGTGAGCTCGGCGACGTCCTCGACGATGTCGAGCTCCAGGAGGGTGAGACCCGCGGGGGAGCAGGACTCGAGGTAGTGCTGGATGTCAGTGGCAAGGGGGGAGGTGCGCATCGGATTCTCTCTTGTCCGTCGAGGGGTACGGATCTTCGGGTCCTCCGAGCGTATCGGGGCAACGGCCCTAGTGGGGGCCGTTTTTTGTCCCCACATGGTCCCCATCGGACCGGACAAAAGTCTATTGTCAGCCTCTTGTTCCTATGCGGAGAGTGGTTCGGTGTAGACCATTGTCCAGGCGGTGTTTCCGGAGTGTGTCGGGGGCCACACGCGCCGCGCTGTTTGCCGGAGCAAGGCTTCGGCCTGATCTGGTGCACGCCATCGAGGAAGCGCTTGCCGAGGGCTGCGTACTCGAGGCCGCGGTGGTGCGCCGGGTGGCGGCGCGGCCCGGGCGATGCGGTGGAATGTTGTGTGGCGCTACGCGACCAAGATGCAGAACGGGTGCCCGGCGGGATCGGTGAAGTGGTCGTCCGCGGAACCGTCCGCCGGCGGCTCGTCCCCGGATGGGTAGCGCAGTCCCAGCAGCTTCCGGTGGAACTCGGCCAGCGCCCGGACGTCCGTCGCGTCCAGCACGGTGGTCTGCAAGTGCGGGTAATCGCTCATTCGTCATCCCTTTCGCTCGTTCCCACGTCCCACGGTTGGCAATGGGCGACCGTTCTGAGGCCGTGCACCGGGTGGAGCAGGAGCCTCCGCCCGCGTATCACCCGGCCCTGGCTCCAGGACCGCGCCCGGCCGGTGACGCAGGAACACCCCACCCGCGCAACGGGTGGGGTGTTCCTGCGACTCATGAGGGGAACGCTCTGGCTGCCCCTGTCGTCCTGGTCTCAGTGCTTCCAGGCGTGAGCGTGGTGGTGGTCTTTCTTGTCCTCGTCCTCGTCAGCCTTTTCGTCCTTCTTATCGTCTTCGTCCTCATCCTCCTCGTCGTCGGCCTTGTCGTCGTACTCCCAGGTGTACTCGTGGTGGTACTTCTCGTCGTCGTCCTTGTCGCCGTTCTCGTTCTCGTCGTGGAACCAGTGCTTGCCGTCGTACTGCCAGACGTGCTCGTGGTGGTACTTCTCGTCGTCGTCCTTGTCGCCGTTCTCGTTCTCGTCGTGGTACCAGTTCTTGACGTCGTAGTCGTCGTCGTCCTTCTCGTCGTCCTTTTCGTCCTTCTCGTGGTCATCACTGGATTTGCCTTCGTGATCACCCTTAGACTCGTGGTCATAGTCCCCGCCCGCGAACGCGGGCGTGCCCAGTGAGCCTCCGAGGAGGGCGGCCGCGATGGCCGCACCGGCGAGAGTCTTGTGCAGATCGTTCATGGTGTCCCCTAAAAAGGGCATGACGAAGAAGTCGCCATGCGCGCGAAAGAGAATGTGTCCAGGCCTGTGAGATAGGCCTTCCCTGAGAGCCGGGTGACACCACCGTAGAAGGGGATTTGCGCGGGGTACAAGAGTCCGACTAGGGCAAACGACAATATGGCACTGTTTCTTTGTGCCCTCTTCCTCCCTGGACGGGGTGGCGTGGGTGGGTGATCACGCCGACCTGCACCCCAAGGCGCTCGCTGGTTAGTGACCGGTAAGTCACCCGTGTTCCTGCACGTCATCGCGGGATCAGGACCTGCTGGAACCATCGCTGGCCCATCGGAGTCGACCCTTGCCGGTGGTGTGACAGGCGGGCTCCACGAGTCCCACTGAGGACCCCGCCGACCATCAGCACTATGACGGTTCGGCGCTCTTTGTGACGGCGCCACTGGGTCCACCCGCCTTCCCACAAGTACTGATCCATGGGTCTCCAGCCCGACCGCCCGCGCAGGGCGCCGAAGGCACGGGAAGCTGGCAGGTGCGGGACACGCCCCTGTTACTCAGCTCACGGAGGCTGGGAGAGGGCAGGTGCCTCCGCCGGTCCACGCAGCGTCCCGGAAGGAACCCCACGATGACCGTGACCCTCAGCATCCTCACCGCCACCACTTCCGCCGGGGCGGTGGAGTGGGCCCGCCTGTTCTCCTACCAGCTGCCCTCCGGTCACGACCCGGGCCTCGAGGCCGTGCTCGAGTCCATGACCGAGGGCCGGCGCCTCCCCGGGCACACCTACGTGTGGGCGGACTACCGGGTCCCGGTCGAGCTGGTCCCCGCCTGCTTGCTGGACACCGAGCACGAGGCGGAGATCAGCCACGGACGGATCACCGGGTTCCACGGCGTGGATCTCGTGTCCGTGGTGGCCGACCACGAGGTGGCCAGGGCAGTCCTGCTCGAACCCGAGACTCCTGGTGCGGCCGACGGGGCGCTGATCCCGGCCGCCTGAGCAGTCCGCTGGCGGCCCCGACGCGCTGGCATTTGCGATGGTCACCACCTTCGGGGGTGGTGCCCGCCGTTGGAAGAGCCCTGCCGTGGACCCCCCTCGCAGCCCACCCCTCACCGGTCCCGTGGCAGTTCCACGACCTGTCCCTGCGCGGGCGGGTGGTGGTGAGCCAGCTGCCGCAGGCCGTCACCACGTTCCTGCTCTTCCTAGTCCTGGCGGTCGTCCAGGCACCCCTGCTGGCCGACCCGCTGGTGCGGTGGGTCGGCGGGCTGACTCTCGCCCTGACGCTGGCGTGTGCCCTGGTGCCTTGGGACCGGCTGCCCTGCCGGTCCTACCTGGTCATCCCGGTGCTGGACTCGGTGGACGTTGGGGGTGCTGGTCCTGGACGAGGCCGGCCGCCTCCTGCTCACCAACAACGGGCACCTGCAGCCCCACGCCCAGCCGCGCCCGGCGCGCACGTCGTCGGCAGCGCCGCCGTCGGAGCGTGAGTTCGGGACCCGAGTCAGGCCGTGTGGCAGAGATGCCCCGCCGGGGTTCCGGCGGGGCATGTCTCGGGTCTGACCGAGGGATCAGTGCTTGTTGTCGACGTACTGAACCTTGTACCAGGTGTTGTGCTTCTTGTACTGGCAGACCTTGTACCAGTGCTTCACGTTGTGCTTCTCGACGTACTTGGCGTGCTTGTGCGCCCAGTCGTACTTGACGTGGCACTTGTCGGCGGCGTACTTGGCGGCCCAGTCGTGGTGGCTGTGCTTGTAGTGCTCCACGGCGTGCCACTTCTTGTACTTGTGGTCGTACTTCCAGTGGCTGACCTGGATGTACTCGTCATGCTTCTCGTACTTCTTGTTGGCACTCTGGTCGGCGAACGGCAGGCTGGCCGCGGTGCTGACGGATGTGGCTTCCGAAATGTCTGCCGATGCCGAAGCCGGTGCGACGACCGCTCCGGTCATGAGCGCCCCGGCCATCATGGCGGCGGCGATCCTCCCGCGCAGATTTTTCATTTTTCCCCCCGATGAGTGGACACCATCGAGCCTACGCCGCTGGTCAGAGGCCACTTCGAGGTTGCGGTCAAGATCAGGCACCAGGTGCGTCACGAGTCGAAAATACCGGGACGTATGCGGTTCGATTGATGTCTCAGCACGTGCGCACCGGCCTGACGGATGTCGTCAGTGCGCGCCTTCCTTGGCGACCACGGCCTTGACGGTGCGCAGCAGGATCACGAAGTCCTGGACCGGGGACCAGTTCTCCACGTAGTAGAGGTCCAGGCGCACGGCTTTCTCCCAGTCCAGGTCGTCCCGGCCCGAGACCTGCCACAGCCCGGTGATGCCGGGCTTGACCCGCAGCCGGCGGTGGACGTGCTCCTCGTACTGGGCGACCTCCGAGGGCAGCGGCGGGCGCGGGCCCACCAGGGACATCTCGCCCTTGAGGACGTTGAGGAACTGCGGCAGCTCGTCGAGGCTGTACTTGCGCATCCACCGCCCCGGCGTGGTGACCCGGGGGTCGTTCTCCATGAAGAACAGCACCCCGCCCTTGGCGTCGTTGGCGGCCATGAGCTCGGCCTTGCGCTCCTCGGCGTCGGTGTACATAGAGCGGAACTTCAGCATCTTGAAGCTCGTCCCGTCGAGGCCGGTGCGCTCCTGGGCGAAGAGCACGGGCCCGCCGTCGTGCGCCTTGACGATCGCGGCGAGCACGAGCATGACGGGGGACAGGGCCACCAAGGCCGTCACGGCGCCGACGATGTCGACCAGCCGCTTGAGCATCCGCCGGGACCGGCTCAGCCGCGGGGTGGAGACGTGGATCAGGGGCAGGCCGGCCATCTGCTGGGTGTGGATGCGCGGGCCGGCGATGTCGGTGAGCCCGGTGTCGAGGACCAGGCGGATGCGCTCGTCGGCCAGGTACCAGGACAGGTGCCGGACCTCCTCCGAGCTCAGCGGCGCGGACGCGGCCATCACCAGGGTCTCGATCCGGTGGGCCCGGCACGCGGCCACGATCCCCTCCACGCTGGGCGCCTCCCCGGCCGGCAGCATGTTCTGGGGCATCGGCACCCGGGCCAGGTGGTGCGGCAGGACCCGGGACGACGACGGTGCGTAGACCGCCACCGGGTCGAAGCCCGCGGCCGGGTTCTGCTGCAGGGACTTGAGCATCTCCACGACCCCCGGCACGCGCCCGACCACCAGGGTCCGGGACATCGCCTCGCCGGCCAGCCGGCGGCGGGTCAGCCCTCGCCGCACCACGCTGCGCCCCGCGAGCAGCAGGAGCGTGCCCAGCGGCAGGGCGATCACCACGTAGCTGCGGGCCATCGGCACGTTCAGCACGTAGGACAGGATCGCCAGGGCGCCGAAGAGCACCAGCGTGGCGGAGACCACCTGCCGGTTCTCCTCCACGGCGTAGCCGATCAGGCGCACGTCGCGGGCGCCCCGCAGTTCCAGCCAGCCCCACCAGGCGGCGCCGAGCACGGCGCCCACCAGCCAGTAGGGCACGGTGAGCCGGCCGAGCTCCAGGGCCTCCTGGTCGAGGCCGAAGCGCAGCAGCTGCGTCAGCACGAGCGTGGCGGCCAGTGCCGCCGTGTCCACCTGGCGCAGACGTCTGATGTGGGTCTCCCGCCAGGCGGCAGGTCGCACGGACATGTTCTTCTTGAGCACGTTGGTCACTCCCCCCGAGTGTGCGGGGGCCGGAACACTCCTCCTACGCCCCCCGGCGTGGTTCCGGCCCCCATCGATGACTTTACAAGTGCACATCGATGTAAACAGGTGCTTAACAGGGGACAGTCCTGAGGGGTGGATGCTCCGCCGCTTTTGCTAGCGTAAATGCAAGCGCATGTTCGCCGGCCGCCAGGGCTGGTGGTCGCGAGACGTGCGCTGCAGGGGCGCCGGTCCGCCGGCGGGATCCGGGGGGATCCCGCCGCACCACGGACGGCGCTCCCTGTTCGAGAGGCCGGCCCGGTCACCGGGTCCCGGCAGGGGAGCGAGGCGCCGCAGAGGCGCAGCACAGGGGGAGTTCGCATGTTGAAGCACCAGTCCCGTGACCGGAGCACGGACCCGATCGAGATCCCGGTCAGCGGTGTCCGCGTGACGCCGATGGACGCCGAGGAGCTGCACCGGTGGATCTCGGCCACGTGGCAGGAGCGGCGCAAGGCCGCCGTCCTCGCCCACAATCTGCACAGTCTCTACACGTGGGAGGTCAACCCGACGTTCCGCGCCTTCTACGAGAAGGCGGACGTGGTGCTGACGGACGGCTTCCCCGTCCTGAAGCTGGCCAAGTGGCGGTCCGGGCGCGACCTCAGCGCCAAGCGGCACCGCCTCGGCACCCTGGACTGGCTGCCCGGTCTGATGGGCCGCACCCCGGTGCGGCGCGTCGCCGTCGTCGGCGCCACCGCCGCCGGCAACGCCCGCACGGTGGACCTGCTCCGGCGGGACGCGTCCGCCGGGCAGATCGAGGGCTGGCCGGGGGAGGGCTGGAACCCCGTGCTCGAGGACCACATCGTCCGGTCCCTGCAGGAGTTCCGGCCGGACTTCGTGATCGTTGGCCTGGGCATGCCGCTGCAGGAGGAGTTCCTGAGCCGGCGCTGGGAGGAGCTGCCCACGGCGATCTACGCGGCCGTCGGCGGCGGGATCGACGAGTACGCCGGCATCCAGAAGCCGCCGCCGCGCTGGCTCGGCCCGATCGGGCTGGAGTGGGCGTACCGGCTCATGACGCAGCCGAAGCGGCTGGGTCACCGGTACGTCGTCGAGCCGTGGATCCTGGCCTACCTCCTGGCGACCAAGGCCGTCCGGCGGGGTGCGGTCGCCTGAGCCGACTCGTGGCCGGGGCCGCGTTCCATCCGTCCGGGCCCGTCAGGTTCCGTGCGTCGTGCTAGCCTTGTCCGGTTGCCAAGGCGAGGGGACCCCTGCGGGTCCCGTGATCGACGACGGCTGGTTGAACGTTCCCGCCCCCCACCGGTGCGGCGCCCCGCGAGGCGCGTGGCCCGGAGTCCAGACAACGGGGGAGGGTCTGCGGCCGTTATCGCCTGGCCATTCAGACGACAGACCCGACATCGAGGAGTTCCCATGGCTGACACCATCCGCATCCCGGCCACCACGCGCAGCGACTTCGGCAAGGGCTACGCCCGCCGCATCCGCAACAACGACCAGATCCCCGCGGTCGTCTACGGCCACGGCGCCGAGCCGCAGCACGTGATCATCCCCGGCCACGAGACCATGCTCGCCGTGCGCCACTCCAACGCAGTGCTCGAGCTCGACGTCGAGGGCAGCACCCAGCTGGTCATGGTCAAGGACATCCAGCGCCACGCCACCCGCCCGGAGATCCTGCACATCGACCTGCTCGCCGTGCGCCGCGGCGAGCGCGTCGAGGTCGAGATCCCCGTCCACGTCATCGGCGAGGTCGACCCGACCGCCGTGCACAACGTCGAGGAGAACACCCTCACCGTCGAGGCCGACGCCCTGAACGTGCCCGACTCCGTCACCATCAACCTCGACGGCCACAGCGTGGGCGACCACGTCTACGCCGCCGACGTCCGCCTGCCCGAGGGCGTGACCATGGTCTCCGACCCGGAGCTGCTGGTCATCAACGTCTCCGAGCCCCAGGCCCAGGACCTCGGCGACACCGAGGGCGAGACCGAGGCCCCCGAGGGCGACGTCGTCGCCGAGAACGAGGCCTGAGCCTCACCGCTCACCCGATCCACGTGATCCGCGAAGTGCGGGGCGGCTTGCGAGCCGCCCCGCACTTCGCATGACCGCACTCTTCACCACTTCGATGGAGGCACCGATGTCCGACGCATGGCTGGTCGTGGGACTGGGCAACCCCGGGCCCGAGTACGCCCGGACCCGGCACAACGTGGGGCAGATGGTCCTCGACGAGCTCGCCTCCCGGCTCGGCGGCGGCTTCAAGGCGCACAAGGCCCGCGCCCAGGTGCTCGAGACGCGGTTGCGCCCCGGCGGGCCGCGGCTGGTCCTGGCCAAGCCGATGACCTACATGAACACCTCCGGCGGGCCCGTGGCCGGGCTGGCGAAGTTCTACGACATCGCCCCCGAGAAGATCGTCGCCGTGCACGACGAGATCGACATCCCCTTCGCCGCGCTCAAGCTCAAGATCGGCGGGGGAGAGGGCGGGCACAACGGTCTGCGGGACATGTCCAGGGCGTTGAGCACCAAGGACTACCACCGGCTGCGCGTGGGCGTGGGCCGCCCGCCCGGACGGATGGACGCCGCCTCCTACGTGCTCAAGCCGTTCTCCACCGTCGAGGCCAAGGAGCTGCCCTTCCTGCTCGACGACGCAGCCGACGCGGTCGAGCACCTCGTCGAGAACGGGCTGCTCGAGGCGCAGCAGAAGTTCCACGCGCGGTGACTCCCGCCCGCGCGCCGTGGTCGCGGGAACCCGCTGAGTCCTGGCCCGTGCGCATCGCGGCCGTGGCCATGGTGGTCGACGCGCTGCTGCTGATCGCCCACGTCCTGCACCGCAGCGCCTCCGTGCTGGACCCGGACCGCAGCTGGTTCCTCCCCTTCCGCCGCGCCGCGCTGTGGAACGGCGGCCTGGACGGCTCCCTCGTCGAGTTCTGCGGACTCCTGCAGCTCGGGGCCGCGGCCGTCCTGCTCCTGAGGGCAGGTCTGCGCGGCCCGGAGCGCCGCGTGCTCGCCGCGTGGGGCGGCATCCTCCTGCTCCTGCTCGCCGACGACCAGTTCCGGATCCACGAGCGGGTGGGCGCCCGCCTCGCCCTGGACCGGCTGGTGCCCTCGCTGGGCGCGACCACGGCCCAGGAGCTCGGGGGTCTGCTCTTCTGGGCCGTGTCCGGACTCCTGCTGGTGGGCGGGCTTGTCCGGCTGCACCGCCGGAGCGCGCCGGCTGCACAGTCCGCGTCCTGGCGGCTGCTGGTCACCGTGGTGCCGTTCGTGCTCGTCGCCGTGGGCTACGTGCTGCTGGGTGTCGCCCGGCCCGGACTGATCGCCGGCCCCGAGGGCGAGGCGGTCGCGCTGGTGCGAATCGCCGTGAAGCTGCTGACCACGACCCTGCTGCTGGTCCAGGCCCTGCGTCTCACGGCCGCCCGCCCGTAGCCGGGCCGCGCCGGACGTCCTCCCTTGCCGACGACGACGCATGACGGACCGCGCTGGCTCACGTTCCCGGAAGTGAAGTAGCATTCGCACAGGCCATGGTGGCCGTTTCATGATCCTGGGCGCGGGGGCATCCTGTGCACGCCCGGGTCTTGTCGTCAAGGGAATCGGGGGATTCCGGATGCAACGGAAATTCGTACGTCCGTCCGTGGGGCGCGGAGGGGAACCACTCCTCGTGCCGCACGGCGGACGCGCTCAGAACAAGGGCCTGCGGGGCCCGTACCGGAGGAATGCGGGGGCCTCCCGATCCGTGTGGCTCGCCGCCTCGGTGATCTCCGGCTCCGCCGTCGCGCTGACCTCGACAGGGGTCTCCGGGGCGCTGGCCGTCATGCCGCCCGTCATGCCGGCGGCCGAGACCACCGCGGCTGGAACCGAGGAATTGGTGGTGAACGGTTCCCTCGCGGAGGGGACGGGAACTCCCAGCTGCTTCTTCTCGGCCGGCTGGGGCGAGCGGACGGTGCAGGAAGGCCTGTCCACCGACGTGCCGGCGGGTTCTCCCGCGGGTGCCCGCTCCTACTCCCTGCAGGTCAGCGGCCACGTCTCCGGTGACGCCAAGCTGCTGCAGGCCGAGGCGGACGGCTGCGCCCCTGCGGTCACGGCGGGGCAGAGCTACGACCTGTCCATCGACTACAAGTCCACCAGTGACCGCAACTCGGTGACCGTGTTCGTGCACACGGCAACCGGGTGGCAGTACCACACGGACCTGAAGATGCTTCCGGCCGGCGCGGAGTGGACCACCGCCCAGGCCCGGCTCGAGAACCTCCCCGAGGGCGTGGACCGGGTGTCCTTCGGGATCTCCCTCTCCGGCGACGGGGAGCTGAAGACGACCAACTACTCCCTGCAGCCGGTGCCGGTGGAGGCGCCGCCGCCGGCACCCGCCGACGGCGAGCTGGTCGTCAACGGGGCCCTGGCCACGGGCGAGGGCGTCCCGACCTGCTTCCTGCCCGGGGGCTGGGGGGACAGGACGCTCCAGCAGGAGCTCGACACCGACGTGCCGGCGGGTTCCGCCGCGGGCGCCCGCTCCTACTCCCTGCAGGTCAGCGGCTACGCCTCCGGCGACGCCAAGCTGCTGCAGGCCGAGACGGACGGGTGCGCGCCCACCGTGGCCGAGGGGACGGACTACGACCTGTCCATCGACTACAAGTCCACCAGCGACCGCAACTCCGTGACCGTGTTCGTGCACACGGCGGAGGGGTGGAAGTACCACACCGACCTGAAGATGCTCCCGCCCAGCGCGGAGTGGACCACCGCCCAGGCCCGGCTCGAGAACCTGCCCGCGGGTGTGGACCGGGTGTCCTTCGGGATCTCCCTCTCGGGCGACGGCCAGCTGAAGACCACGAACTACTCCCTGCAGCCCGTGGCGACCGAGGCGCAGCCGGCGCCCCAGTCGGCCGAGCTCGCCGGTCAGTGGGACGTCCTCGAGACCGAGCTGCCCATCCGGGCCATCCACACCACCCTGCTGCACGACGGTCGGCTGCTGCTCATCGCCGGGTCCGGCAACGACGGCAACCAGTTCGCCGCCGGCACCTTCCGCGCGGTGGTCTGGGACCCGGACACGAACGCGTTCACCGAGATCCCGGTGCCGTACGACATGTTCTGCGCCGGTCACGTCACGCTCCCCGACGGCAAGGTGCTGCTCGCGGGCGGCACGATGGCCTTCCCGGAGCAGGACGCGGGCCCCAACACGTTCAAGGGGTCCGAGCAGAGCTACTACTTCGACCCCGCGGACAACACGTTCCACAAGACCAGCGACATGGCCGGTGCGCACTGGTACCCGTCGCTGACCAAGCTCGGGAACGGGAACATCTGGGCTGCCGGTGGCCTCGACGAGAAGGCCGAGGGCACCGTGCTCACCGAGATGTTCGACCACTCCTCGATGAGCTGGCTCCCGCAGAACAGCGTTCCCCAGACCTGGAGCTACTGGGGGACCTACCCGCACATGTACCTCCTGGACGACGGGAAGATGTTCTACAGCGGCGGCCACACCTTCGGCAACGGGCTGCCGGGCACGGGTGCCTCCATCTACGACTGGCAGAAGGCTGCGATCTGGGACGTTCCCGGTCTGCGGGAGAAGGACCTGCGGGACCAGGCGGGCTCCGTGTTCATCGGGCCGGCCCAGGACCAACGGGTGATGATCGTCGGCGGCGGGAACACGGACACCAACCTGCCGGCCACGAACCTCGTGGACATCATCGACCTCAACCAGGAGTCCCCGGCGTACGTACCGGGGCCCGACCTGCCCGGTCCGGGCAAGGCGTACGTGAACCTGGTGAACCTGCCCGACCGGACGGTCCTGGCGGCCAACGGGGCCCAGTACAACCGCAGCGGTGACGTGCTCACCGCCGCTCTGTACGACCCGGAGGCCAACAGCTGGACGTCCATCAACCCGGACCCCGTGGGACGCAACTACCACTCGTCCTCCATCCTGCTGCCCGACGGCCGCGTGGCGGTGTTCGGCTCGAACCCTGCTGACAACTCCTTCGACTTCCGGATCTCCGTCTACAGCCCGCCGTACCTGTTCCAGGGCGCCAGGCCGCAGGTCGTGCAGGCTCCGGAGTCGGCCGGGTACGGGGACGTCCTCGAACTCGGCGTGGAGGGCGAGGTGGTCTCCGCGTCCCTGATGGCGCCGATGTCCGCCACGCACCAGACCGATACCAATGCCCGGCTCGTCGACCTGCCCCTGGCAGGAGAAGGGAACACCAGGACGGTGCAGGTGCCGGACAACCCCAACCTGCTGCCCCCCGGTCCCTACATGCTGACGGTGCTCGACGCCAAGGGCGTTCCCAGCGAAGCGAAGTGGGTGTGGATCTCATGAGTGCACAGAAGCGCAGAGGTGGCCGGCTGGCGGTGCTGGCCGGAGCGGCCCTGGTGGTGCCGCTGGCGGTCGGCGCCACGGTGGTCGCCGCGGAACCGGACGGGCCCGGCGGCCTGCCGGCGACCGTGGCCGCGGACCGCAGTCCGAGCCCGGCGCCGGGAGCAGGCCCTGCCGACGCTCCGGGCCGGGGCACGGGTCAGGGCGCGGGGGCGGCGGACGAGGAGGCCGCGGCCCCGGAGGCCGACGCCCGTGCCGACGCCGATGCCGGTGACCGGACGCCGACGTCTCCAGGACCGGGTGCGGCCCGGGAGTCGGCCGGCAGCCTGGCGGCGGTGGCGGCTCGGGAGCCGTCGTCGCCGCGGGCCGAGGAGCCCCCGGCCCACGGTCTGGAACGAGCCGCGGGACAGAAGCCGGAGAACGGCGAGGGGGCACGGGGCCGGTCGGGCGAAGCGCTGGACCGGACGAAGGGCCTGACCCAGCGCGCCGACGTGGCACCCGACAAGGTGCACGACGCGGACACCGCGCCGGGTGGCTGCCTCGCGGAGTACGGCGAGGCGGGCCAGTGCCTGCCCACGGTCCCGCCCAGCCTGGCCAAGCACGTCCGGGACATGGAGAAGGCGGGCCAGGACGTGAGCTCCATGCCGCACCACTGGGACTGCGAGGAGGTGCGCACCTTCTTCCCGGACGGCATCGTGGTCCGGCAGGCCGGGGTGGACCCGCAGGGCCTGGACGTCGACGAGGACGGCACTGCCTGCAGCGCAGGCGACTGACCGCTCCGCAGCACGAGGAAGCCCCGCGAACCGTTCCGGTTCGCGGGGCTTCCTGCTGCGCGGTCCTGCTGCCGGAGGCGTCCCGCCGGCAACCGGACGAGGGGTGCGGCGAGGCGGGCACCGCTGCCGACGGCTGCCTCACCGAGCACCCCGAGGACATGGAGGAGGCGGGCTGGAACGGACAGCTCCGTTGCGCAGCACCGGCACCGTGCCGGGGTGCACCCCCTCCGGCGGACGGCGTCGCGGGCCGGGGCGGGCCCGCCGGGCCTGGACACGGAGGAGGACGGCACCGGGAACCGGCAGGCCGGGGCGACCGACCGCTCCGCAGCACAGGGAAGCCCCGCGAACCGTTCGGATTCGCGGGGCTTCCTGGTGTGTCGTGCGGTGCTGCGCGGTGCTGCGCGGTGCTGTGCGGGCGGGTGGGACGTCCGGGTGCAGTCCGCGGGGCGGGTCGCGCCGCGAGACCCCCCGGGCGTCAGCCCTAGACGCGGTGCACGGTCCAGTCGCCGAAGCTCTTCACCGGCACGGCGTTGTCCAGCGCCCGCTGCGCGGTGTCGAGGCCGAGGTCCTGGACGGTGCGCTCCGTCGCGGGGCCGAGGACGACCCACTCGACGTCCTTCCACCCGCCCGGGTGCTCCACGCGGAACTGCGGGTCGAGGTCGGCCTTCTCGATCGCCACCATCTCCCACGGGTCCTCACGGTCGCCCGCGTTGAGGTCCTGCCACAGGGCGTAGGGGACCAGGGCGGTGTCCTCGGCCGGCACGTTCTCCTGGACCCAGGCGAGGGTCGAGGCCCAGTCGGTGTTCGCCTCCCGGGTGAGCAGGACGCGGTCCTGCGCGATCCACTGCGGCGCGAGTGCCAGCGCCACGGTCCCCACGAGCGCCGCCACGGCGGTGCCCCGCACTGCCGCACCGGCCCGGCACCGCCAGGGGGGCGTCGTGCGCACCAGCGAGCTCCACAGCATCTGGAGGGCGACCCCCACGGACAGCGCCAGGAAGGGCACGATGCCGATGATGTACATCGCCGGAAGATATCCGTCGGGAAGGAGCACGGGCAGGGAGAAGACCACGACGGCCACCGGCAGCCACGCGCTGCTGCGGCGGGTCGCGCACACGAGCCCTGCCAGGACACCGCCGACGAGGAGGTACTGGTCGTAGTGCAACCAGCCCTGCAGGAGGACGGCGCGGTCGGAGCCGTCCGCCCAGACCGCTCCGGAGCCGGTGCGCTCCATCAGCTGGAGGGCCACCGCCTCCTGGAGGGACACGCGGCCCGGGGCGGCCAGCAGCTCCCAGTTGTGCAGGGCCATGAGCGGGTAGAAGGTGAGGACCAGTCCACCGACCACGAGGAAGCCCACTACGGAGAACGCGCGGTTGGACCAGGTGGGCCGGTTGACGAGGGCCACCAGCAGGGCCGGGCCGAAGACGGCCATGGTCTCCTTCGAGAGCACGGCCAGGGCGAAGAAGACGCCGGCGCCGATGTGGTGCCAGAGGGCCTTGCGCTCGTTCAGGGCCAGGTAGAAGGCGAGCAGCAGCCAGGGGAGCGCGATGTTGTCGAGGTAGATCTGCCGCCCCAGGGTCAGCGACAGCGGGGACAGCAGCACCAGGGCGGCCGCCAGCACCGCCAGGGGCGCTTGGACCCGCATCCGCCGGGCGATCAGGTAGGTCAGGACGACCGTGGCCACGAAGAACGGGATCATCGCGAACCGCGTGGCGCCCACGTACGTGCCGTCGCCCAGGCCCAGTGCCTGGGGGATCCAGGCCAGGGCGCCCAGCTGGATCCAGCCCAGCGGAGGATGGTCGTACTGGTAGGTGTACGGTGCCAGATCGCCCCTGAGCACGCTGAAGGCCTGCGCGGTGTAGGTGCCCTCGTCGTCCATGTAGGGCGAGGCGCCCGTCAGGTTCCACGCGCCGAGCACGGCCGCGACCACGCCGAGCACCAGCACGGCGATGCCGTCGGAGCCCGGAAGGGAGCGGTTCACGGGCAGGCGCAGCGGAATCCGCTCGGGCCGGGTGGAGACGAGCGACATGAGCTTTCCGGCGCGGACCGGTGTCTGCGTGGCCATCAGGACGCGGTCCCGTCGAGCAGGAGCGCGGAGCGCCCGCCGCCGGACGGGTGCTCGAAGGCCCCGGGCCGGACGCCCGCACGGCGACGACCGGTCGCCGGGACCCGGACGGACACCGGCTGCGCCGCGGCGGAGACATCGGCGTAGACCACGCGCGAGTGGTAGAGGTACCGCAGGAGGAAGGCCCCCACGAGCGTGCCCGCCTGGGCCAGCAGGCTGGGCACGCCCGCGAACTCCACGAGCAGCCACAAAAGGGGAAGGCGGGCGGCCGCGTCGACGTTGTTGAAGCCCGCGGAGTGCAGGAACCGGCGGCGCAGGCTGCCCGCGCCCTGCCGCTCGGCGCGGAACACCATCCGCTCCTGCATCAGGAAGTTGGTCAGGATGGTGATCTCCGCGGCCACGATCGCCGCGACGACGTAGTGGACGCCGGAGGCCACGAGCGCGCCCATGATCAGGAGGTTGAGCACCGCGCCGATCCCGCCCACCATGCCGAAGCTCGCGATCCTGCCGAACCGCAGGCCGGCCAGCTGGCGCAGGAACCGGAGTCCCTCCGTCAGCGTGGCCTTGGACTCCCCGGCGAAGCGCGCGCCGAAGACGAACGGCACCTCCAGCACGCGGAGCCGGTGGCGGCAGAGGATCTCCAGCAGGATCTTGAAGCCCGTGGGCCGGAGCTGCTCGACCTCCACGGCCGAGCGCCGGAAGCCGAAGAAGCCCGTCATGGGATCGCTGCAGTGCTCGAGGCGGCGCGGGAACAGGGTCCGGGACAGCAGCGTGGCACCGGAGGAGACGAGTCGCCGCGTGCCGTTCGCGAGTCCGCCGGCGTCGCCGCCGTTGCCGCAGTACCGCGAGGCGACGACGACCTCGGCGTCGGACGCCCGGAGGCGGTCCAGGACGACGGGGATCATCTCCGGCGGGTGCTGGAGGTCCCCGTCCATGACCAGGCAGTACACCGCCTGGCTGGAGCGGACGCCCTCGATCACGGCGCCGCCCAGGCCGCCCACGGGGTCGTCGCGGTGGATCAGGCGCACCGGGACGGTGCTCCGGGCGGCGGTGGTCCGGATGACGTCGGGCGTGTGGTCCCGGGAGTCGTCGACGAAGACGATCTCGGCGTCGACGCCCGTGCAGGCCGCTTCGGTCCGGCGGACGAGTTCGGCGATGTTCGGTGCCTCGTTGTACGTGGGCACGATGACGGTCAGTTCCATGGTGGTGTTCTCCCCCGGGACGATGTTGCTGCGTGCGGCGGTCGGTGTGGAGCCGGAGCGGATCTAGTCGTTCAGCACGCGGTGGATGCTCCACCCGCCGAAGGTCTGCACCGGGACGGAGTTCTCGAGTGCTTCCCCGGCCATGGTGAGGCCGAGCTGGTCGATGTTCGACTCGACGAAGGGGCCCACGACGACCCAGTCGATGGCGTCCGCCCCCTCCGGGTGCTGGTTCAGGAACTCGGGGTCCAGGTCCGCCTTCTCGGTGGCCACGACGCTCCAGGCGCCGGACCAGCCACTGGCGCTGAGGTCCTGCCACATCGAGTACGGTGCCAGGACCGTGTCGTCCCGAGGGATGTTCTCCTCGGCCCACGCCAGGGCGGAGGACCAGTCCTGGTTGGTCTGGTGGGTCAGCAGGGTCCTGTTCTGGCCCACCCACTGGGGGGCGACCGTCACCAGGAGGACGAAGGCGAGCGTCACCGCCCCCGCCGCCCGCACGGCACGCCGCACGGACGGTGTCTGCTGGTCCGCGACCCGCTCCAGCCATCCCCAGGCCATGTTGAGGGCGCAGCAGACGGCCAGGGCGAGGAAGGGCAGGACACCGATGATGTACATGGCCGGCAGGTAGCCCTCGCCCGTGACGATGGGCACGGAGAAGAAGGCGATGCCGACCGGGATCCACATGCTCCGGCGCTGCACGAGGCAGAGCACGGCGGCCACCAGACCGACCACGACGAGCGGGCGGTCGTAGAACAGCCAGCCCTGCAGGAGCTCGGCCCTGCTCGAGCCGGCCTCCCAGATCGATCCGGAGCCCGAGCGGGTGAGGAACTGGTACACCAGCGCGTCCTGCAGGGACACGTGCCCGCCTCCGGAGAAGAACTCTCCCCGGAGCAGGGCCATGAGCGGGTACAGCGCCAGTGCTGCGCCCCCGACGATCAGGAAGCCGACGACGGAGAACACGCGGTTGCTCCAGGTGGGACGGTTCAGCAGGGCGACCAGCAGCGAGGGGCCGAAGATGGCGAGGGTCTCCTTGGACAGCACCGCGACGGCGAAGAAGACGCCGGCGCCGATGTGGTGCCACAGGGCGTTGCGCGGGGAGAGCACCAGGTAGTACGCCAGGAGCAACCACGTCACGCCGATGTTGTCCAGATAGACCTGCCGGCCGATCGTCAGCGCCAGGGGGGAGAGCGCGAACAGCGCCGCGGCCACGACGGCCAGCGGGCGGCGCACCTCCATCCGGCGGGCGACCAGGTAGATCAGGGTGGCGGTGGCGACGAAGAACGGGGCGACGACCATGCGGGCCGCGCCGATGTGCGTGTCGCCGCCCAGCCCGAGCAGCTGGGGCAGCCACACCAGGAACCCCAGCTGGATCCAGCCCAGGGGAGGGTGGTCGTACCAGTAGGTGTAGGGGGCCAGCCGTCCGTCCTCCAGCACGCTGAAGGCCTGGGAGGTGTACGTGCCCTCGTCGTCCTGGAAGGCCGAGGACTCGGTGACGTTCCACACGCTCAGCACGGCCAGTGCCACGAGGAGTCCCGCGAGGACCGCGAGGACCGCACGGTCGTGCGGGATGCGGCGCACGCCGTCCCGCATGCGGCCCCACTTCCCGGGGCCCGTCACGTGCTGCGAGAGCACCGAGGGGGCGGTCGCGGGCTCCGCCGCCACGACGGTCATGGTCCGGCTCATGCCCCGACGACCTCTCCGGTGTGCTGCACGTAGGTGAGGTGGGCCCCCGAGTGGGAGGTCTTCTCCCAGCGGAAGTCCCTGCGGTAGAACTTGACCAGCGCGCGGACGGCGGCGAAGGCCAGCACCAGCTGGTAGAAGGGGGTGCTGACCACGAGGCGCACGTAGTCGTAGACGCTGACCCGGAAGCGGTGGTCGCGACCGAACTCGTGGAGCATGCAGACGTCGAAGGCGATGGTGGCGAGCGTCGGGATCAGGGGCAGGAACGCGATGAGGGTCACGGCCATCGGGAAGTCGCCCCACACCGCGACGATGATGGCGATGGGGATCACCAGCCCGGCGAAGGCCATGAAGTGCTGCTGCATCAGTGTCCACCAGGCCAGCGCCCGGCGGCGGCGGGTGGGCAGCCGCTTCCAGTCGCCCTTGGCGTACACCTGCATGAAGCCCAGGGACCAGCGGGTGCGCTGCTTCACCAGGCCCTTGAGGCTGTCCGGGGTCTCCTCACGGGTGACCAGGTCCGGGGAGTAGGCGACGACGATCTGCCGGCCCAGGGTGGAGAGCCGCACCCCGAGGTCGCAGTCCTCCGCGAGGCAGTCAGTGTCCCACCCGCCGACCTGGTTGAGGAGGTGCCGCTTGATGAACACGGTGTTGCCGCCCAACGGGATGAACCCCTTGTTGGCGTGGGCGTGCAGGCGGGAGCGGAACCAGGTGAAGTACTCCAGGCAGTTGCGCAGGGAGTACCAGGTGTCCTTGAAGTTGATGAGCTGGACGGCGCCCTGGACGACGTCCGCGTTGCGGCCCACGAAGCAGCTGTCGATGTTGCGCAGCAGGTCCGGGGCGGCGATGGACTCGGCGTCGAACACGCCCACGATGTCGTTGCGGCACATCATCAGCGCCGCGTTGAGCTGGAGGGGCTTGTTCTTCACGGCGCTGCCCTCCACGCTCACCCGGACGCTGTCCGGGTGCTCCGCGGCGAGACGCTGGGCGATGGCCACGGTCTCCGGGTCGTCGTGACCCACGGAGATGATCACCTCGACCGCCCGGTGCGTCTGGTTCAGCAGCGCCCCCAGCGTCGCCCGCATCACGGGCTCCTCCTCATGGCGGCACGGCATGATGAGCGAGAAGGAGTGCTGCTCCTCGGCCAGCACACCGCCGTAGAAGGTGCGCTCCTGCGTCTTGGGATCCCACCAGGCGTAAGTGTTGAGGTACAGAGTGGACGTGGCAATCGCGAAAAGCACGAGCGCGATCATCACGACCAGTAAGGACAGCAGGACAGCAAGCATGGTTCTCTCCCCCCGGAGGTGCTGATGACATGAATGATCTGGGGAGGGCCGCGCTGCAGCCCTCCGGAGGTCGCCGGTCGGCGACCCTCAGGACTCGTGCGCGGATCCCCCCGAACCCGGGACGCTCGAGCTGATGGAGCGGTTCACGGCAACGGACGAGGCGGCACCCGGAGGGCGGTTCCTCGTCCGATCGATCGATGCATGCACAGCAACTCCCCCTGAGTGACGGATCGACCGCCGCATCGCCCGTCGGCTCACGACGTGGACTCGGTGGTCACGTCGAGAAGATCCGGCGCCGACGGCGCGGTGCGCCGCCGTGCCGAGCCACCGCGCCGGGCAATGCTGTCGATGTCCCGGTTCGCCGCCGGCGCGTTCTGCGCGCCGTTCCCCCGACGATCCGGTGAGCCCAGGTTCTCAAGGAGACCGGTCGATTGCTAATCAAGGCGTTCGCACATATCTGGGGCGTCGTGTGAAAAAGCATGCGCTTGTAGGCCTGTGGTGGCGCGGAAAAGCCGTCATTTCCATAGTGAACGGTTGCTTTGGCCATCGGGCGTGTGGGCCGGTCGGGGGATGGCATCGGCAACGACGTCCCCAGAACAGAGCACAATTTTTCTGTGGTCCACAGATCTTTCGTGACCGTGTGTTGCATTCGCCAACCGAGCGGCCGCGAATTCGCGTCCTCCGTGCCTTCCGAGCTCCTCCCGGGTCAGTGCCGCAGCGGCGGGTCCGCGTTCTCGACGAGATCCAGCGCCTGCTCGGGGAACCAGGCTCCGGCCGGCGGCGCGACCCTGCCCCAGGCGGGATCGGGCACCCCCGGGCCCCGCCCGCGATGGCACTCGCCGTCGGACTCGCCGGGGATCTTGACCCACAGGAAGGCGTCGGCCAGCTCGTGGCCCGTGTCCGTCGAGGGCGGCGAGCCCAGTCCCCGCCCCGGAGGATTGCACCACGGCTGCGGGTCCGGGAAGGACTGCTCCGGTGTCCAGGGGCCCTGCCCGTTGCGGCTGGTGTCGACCACGAAGTGGGCGAGGTCCCCGGGACCCGGAGGGCCGTTCCGCGCGCTGTCGACGTGCTCGGCGTACCAGGCGTCCGTCCGTCCCCAGGTGGACACGTCGTCCGCGGTGGCGGGGTGGTACTGGCTCCCGCACCCGGCGAAGCCGCCCGGGTCGACGGCGGTGCCGTAGTGGATGCACTTCGAGACCCACGTGCCGTACCTGAGCTGCTTCTCGGTGGTCTCGAAGTTGGAGACGTTCAGGGCGAAGCCGTCGGCGCGCTCCACACCGGCCCGCACGAGCCTGTCCGCGGCGTCGCCGACGGCGAGCCAGCCGCTGTTGGTCCCGTCGAGGTACACGCGGGTGCGCGGCAGGTCCTTGAGGACGTCCACGGCGTAGTTGAGCAGCTCGAGCCGGTCCGCCGCCGCGGTGGCGCCGTCGGCGCCGTCGGGCCGGCACGAGTCCGGTTCGCCGGTCACCCCGGTGTACCAGGGGATCTGTCCCAGCCCGTCCGGCTCCAGGACGACCAGGGCCGCCCGGTCCTCGATCCCCGCGGCGAACCCGTCGATCCAGGCCTTGTACTCGGCGGCGCTCGCCGCCCCGCCGGACGAGTACTGGGCGCAGTCGCGGAAGGGCAGGTTGTAGGCGACCAGCA
This sequence comes from Kocuria sp. CCUG 69068, assembly GCF_020833785.1. NCBI lineage: Bacteria > Bacillati > Actinomycetota > Actinomycetes > Micrococcales > Micrococcaceae > Kocuria > Kocuria sp. CCUG 69068. The sequence goes on along the minus strand of NZ_PDDL01000008.1, from coordinate 23,735 downwards.
CCGGCGGGCGGTCCTCGTCCGCGGTGGACGTCGTGCTCCGGTGCACCTGCTGCCGGACCTGCTCGGGCGTGCCCGAGACCATCCAGTCCGCCTGCGGGGTCGACGCCATCGCGCGCAGGGCCTCCGCGGACGCCCTGTCCCCGGACGCCTCCAGCTGGGCCGCCTGGTCCAGCGCCTCCTCGACGTGGTTCGGCTGCCGGTCGCGCAACGTCATGCCGTTCACGATGCCCGCCGCCGCCGGAAGGCCTGCGAGACCGGCCACGGCGAGCAGGGCCACGGTGACGGCGACCCCCGCTCGGGGCAGGGGGGAAGGGGGTCGTCCGGGCATGGGGGGATCCTCTGAACTGTCACTGGGCGTGGGGGCGCTCCGCAGAGGCACTGGACCGATCCCGGTCCGGTGCCTCCGGTGACAGTGTCTGCGGCGGCGCCCGAGGCGTCAATGGACGAAAGTCTCGAGATCGGCTGCCGCAGTGCAGGGACGGGTGGCCGGGCTACGCGGCGTCGAGCTTGTCGACGGCCACACCCTCCAGGCGCAGCTTCTTGTAGTGGGTGTTGCGCACGGCCAGCAGCGTGCCGCCGAGCGCCGCGGCGATCGCCGAGCCGGTCAGGATGCCGACCTTGGCGTGCTCGTCGTGCGGGCTGCCCAGGCCGAAGCTGAGCTCCGCCACCAGGAGGGAGACGGTGAAGCCGATGCCGGCGACCATGGCGAGGCCGCCGAGGTCCAGCCAGGTGTAGTCGTCGTCCTTCGCGGCCGGGGTGAAGCGGTCCATCAGCCAGGCCGCGCTGAAGATGCCGATCAGCTTGCCGAGCACCAGGCCGGCGACGATGCCGATCGCCACGGGGTCGGACAGGGACGCCAGCACACCGTCCAGCCCGCCCACGGCCACGCCGGCGGCGAAGAACGCGAACACGGGAATGGCCAGGCCGTTGGACAGCGGCCGGAAGCGGTGCTCCAGGGCCGGGGCCAGGCCCAGCTCGGGGTCCTCCTGCCGGATCACCCGCGGGGTGAGCTTCTTCACCGGCACCGCGAAGCCCAGCAGCACCCCGGCGATGGTGGCGTGGATGCCGGCCTCGAGCACGAACAGCCAGGTGACGATGCCGATGGGCAGCAGGACGACCCAGGCTGCCCAGTGGTGCTCCATGAAGAACTCGGGGAACTTCTGGGCCAGGAACGCGAACAGACCCAGCGGGACGAGCGCCAGGAGCAGGTACAGCACGCTGAGGTCGTCGGTGTAGACGAACGCGATGATGACGATCGCGATGAGGTCGTCCACCACCGCGAGCGTCAGCAGGAAGGTGCGCATGGCCACGGGCAGCGACGACCCCACCACGGCGAGCACCGAGACGGCGAAGGCGATGTCGGTGGCCGTGGGGATCGCCCAGCCGTCGATGGTGCTGGGGTCCCCGTTGTCGACCGTGTTGACCACCACGTAGATCAGCGCCGGCGCGATCACGCCGCCGAAGGCCGCGACGACGGGCAGCATCGCCTTGCGGATGTTGCGCAGCTCGCCGTCCACGAACTCGGTCTTGAGCTCCAGGCCCACCAGGAAGAAGAAGATCGCCAGCAGGCCCTCCGAGGCCCACTCGCCCACGGTGTGGTCCAGGCCGGGGAAGTCGATGCCGATGTGCGTGTCCCGCAGACCGAAGTAGCCCTCCCCCAGCGGCGAGTTGGCGATCACGAGCGCCGAGAGCATCGCGACCAGGAGCAGGACACCGCCCACGAGATCCTTGCGCAGGAAGTTGCCCAGCCCCGGCCCGTGCTCGTCCGTCCCGCCTGCGCTCACCGTGGACTCCTGCTCGTCGTCGGAGGAAAAACAGGGGCCAGTCTACGGCTGGGCCGGGATCGCGCTTCCGGGCCGCCCGCCGCCGTGGCTCAGCGAGGCCGGTGGCTCAGCGAGGTCGACGGCTCAGCGGCTGGCGAGCCAGTCCTCCGCCTCCCGGGACTGCAGGGACAGGGCCTTGCTGACGTAGGGCTCGGCGGCGGAGGCGACCTGCTTGCCGACGAACGGGATGTTCGCCTCCACGGTGCAGTCCACGTGCACCTCGGTCTGCTCGCCCTGCGGGCGCAGGCTCTGGTGGGCGCTGCCCGAGACCGGCAGGGACGCGACCTTGATGTCGCTGCGCACCACGCGGGAGCCGTCCGCGGCCGGGGCCTCGTAGGCGTCCGTCTGGGTCACGTGCACGGCGGGCCCGACGAACCGCTGGGCGACGTCCGGCAACCGGTCCGCGGGCATGGCGCGGACCGTGGTGACGGTGAACGCCCCGGTGGTCTCGCCCGAGCGCTCGAAGGACTCCAGGGTGGCGCCGGCCTTGCCGGCCACGTGGCGGACGAAGGCCTCGTCGGCGAAGGTCGCGACGACCTGCTCGACGGTGGCGGGGACGGTGGTGGAGGCGGTGACGGCCATGGGGCTCCTCGGTAGGGGCGGATGCGTGCTCCCATGGTAGGCGGGCCCCGGGGCCGGGGTGGAGGCCGAGCACCTCGTACCGGCTCCCCTCATCCGTCGATCAGGACCGTCGTGACCGTCATTGCGGGGGACGGAAACGCGATCCGCCCGTTCCGGTAGGAGCCGGAGCCGACCCGGACGGGATCCTGCCACTGGGCTCCTGCGCTGTCGGAGGGGTCCATGCCGCGCACGGTCTGCCACACCTCGTAGCTTCCCGAGGCAGGGACGCCGCGGACGGCGAGCACGACGTCGTGGGCCCGGCTCGGCGACTTGTTGACGAGGACGACGTTCTTCTGCCCGGTGGAGGCGAACAGCTCCACCTCCGGCAGGGCAGTGGTGCACGCGGCCATGGACCCGGTGGGCCGGCGGAACAGGTCGCCGCCGGTCCACATCTTGAGGCCGTAGTAGGCAGGGGTCGGCAGCCGGTGGCCGGCGGGCGCGCCGTTGTTCGCGCCGCCGGGGGTGATCAGCCCAAGCGGCCCGTTGTTGTCGGAGTACTGGTAGGCCCGGCCGCCCCGCTCCACGAGGCGGCCGATGGTGCAGGCCCCGGCCACGGTGTTCCGGGAGGTGTGGAACTGGCCGGCTCCGTGGTGGGGCTCCTCGTAGCGCCACATCCAGTTGTACTCACCCAGCTGCACCCCCACCCGTCCGGCCGTGTGGGACCGGGACGCGACGGCCTGCTGGAGCCCCGTGACCGCGTCCGAGTAGCGGGGCAGGTCCGCGCCCTCGTACAGGTGGAAGTCGACGACGTCCACGTCGTGGCCGCAGGCGTCGAGGAAGGCGCCGTAGAGATCCTGGTTCCAGGAGGCGTAGCTGACCAGCGAGGGACCGGCGATCTCCAGCGTCCGGCTCGTGGCGGCGCGCATCGCGCCCACGATGGTGCTGAACCCGGAGCCGCCCTTGCCGCCGTGGATGTAGGCGGGCATGCCGAACGCCGCGTCCCCGCCGTTGTCCGGCTCGTTGCCGATGATCCAGTGGTCGACGGGGCCGCCGTGCCGCCCGCCGTCGTCGTTGAAGTAGCGGACGAGCGCGGCGGCGTCGTCGGCGAGGATGTCGTTGTCCCCCGTGGCGCCGCCGACGACCACCACGGGGGTGCCGCCGATGGACCTGATCGCCGAGACGTAGTCGCCGGCGTCACCGTAGGAGCGCGCGCCCCCGGCGGACGATCCGGGGCTGCCGCCGTGCCAGGCGAGCGGGATGCGCCAGGCCAGCGGGCCCAGCCCGCCCAGCGTGGCGCGCCAGGCGGCGGAGTCGGCGGCGGAGCCCTTGACGATGTTGACGTTCTCGCCGTCCCCGGAGTAGGTGGAGATGCACGAGCCGAAGGAGACCCCGCTCAGCTCGGTGCCGTCGCGGGCAGCCGCGAAGTCCACCGTGGCACCTGCGCCGTCCGTCGCGCAGCCGGCCAGCAGCGCCCCGACGCCCAGATGGGCGGCGGTCGTCAGGACACCACGACGAGTCATGATCGGCTCGGGCAGGCCCGCGGCCGGAGAGGCCCGGCGGGCGGGCTCGACCGGTCCCTGGCCGGTGGGCCGTGGTGTCGGCTGGTGCTCGGCAGGCACGGAGCGCTCCCATCGGTTGCGGCTGGACAGTGCGAAGAGGATCGGAACGCAGGGGGACGGAGGCCGCGGGAAGGGCGGTGAGGGAACCGGACGGTGGACCACGTGCGCACGGTACCGGTGCCCGAGGACGAGGGCGCCGGCCAGTCCACCCGCCCGGGTGGCGGGACCGCTGGTTCCTGCCCGCTCCGGGGCCTAACCGGTGCGCACGCGGTGCACGCTCCACTCGCCGAAGGTCTGCACCGGCACGGAGTTCTCCAGGGCCTCGCCGGCCATGGTGAGGTCGTGGATCTCGATGTTCGTGTCCGTGTCCGGGCCCTGGACGACCCAGTCGATGGCCGTCCAGCCCTCCGGGTGCTCGAGCAGGAACTGGGGGTCGAGGTCGGCCTTCTCGGTCGCCACCACGGTCCAGGGGCTCCTCGTGCCGTCCGGGTTCAGGTCCTTCCACAGGGAGTAGGGCACCAGGACGGTCTCGTCGTGCGGGACGTTCTCCTCGACCCACTCCAGGGCGGACGCCCAGTCGCCGTTGACCTGCTGGGTGAGCAGGGCTCTGCTCTGGGTCCACCACTGCGGAACGGCGGTCTGGAACAGCACGAAGGCGGTGCACGCCACGGCCAGGAGCTTGAACCCCGTGCGCCGGCCCGCCGGGAGCGGTGCGGTGAGCTTCCCCAGCGCGTCCATCAGCGCGTTGAGCGCGGCACCGACGGCCAGGGCCAGGAAGGGCAGGACGCCGATGATGTACATGCCCGGCAGATAACCGCTGCCCATCACCACCGGCACGGAGAAGCTGGCGATCGCGACCGGGATCCACACCGTCCTGCGCCGGGACAGGCAGATCAGCGCGGCGACGAGACCGGCCACGATGAGGTGCTGGTCGTAGTACAGCCAGCCCTCCAGCAGCCCGGCGCGGCTGGAGCCGGCCTCCCAGACGGCACCGGAACCGGAGCGGTCCAGGAACTGGTACGCCAGGCCGTCCTGCAGGGACAGGTGGTCCTCTCCGGACACCAGCTCGGCACGCAGCAGGGCCAGGAGCGGATAGAAGCCGAGCACCAGTCCGCCCACGGTCAGGAACCCCACGAGGGAGAACGTCCGGTTGGACCAGGAGGGCCGGTTGAGCAGGGCGACCATCAGGGCGGGGCCGAAGATCGCCAGCGTCTCCTTGGACAGGACGGCGACGGCGAAGAACGCGCCCGCGCCGACGTGGTGCCACAGGGCGTCCCGGCGGGACAGGGCCAGGTAGAAGGCCAGCAGCAGCCAGGGGAGCCCGATGTTGTCGAGGTACACCTGCCGGCCGATGGTCAGCGTGAGCGGCGAGAGGACGACGAGGACGACGGTCAGCGCGGCGATGGGCCGGCGGATCCGCAGCCGCCGGGCGATCAGGTACACCAGCAGCGCGGTGGCCACGAAGAACGGAGCCATGGCGTAGCGGGCGGCACCGATGAAGGTGTCGCCGCCGAGGCCCAGCAGGTCCGGGATCCAGACCAGCGCACCGAGCAGGACCCAGCCCAGCGGCGGGTGGTCGTACCCGTAGGCGTACGGGGCCAGCTCACCCCCCAGCACGCTGAAGGCCTGGGCGGTGTAGGTGCCCTCGTCGTCCTGGTAGACGGTCGCGCCGTTCACGTTCCACACGCTCAGCACGGCCGCGAGGACGCCCAGCGCGGCCAGGATCACCCGGTCGTACCAGGCTTCGGGAATGCTGCCCAGGAAACCGGGGCGCTCCGGCCCGGCCTGCGAGGAGCCCGTGCCCGGGGACTCCGTGGTCGAGGACTCGATGGTCGAGGTGCTGGACTTCGGTGCACGCGGAGGTGCGGTGATCGTGTTCATGCTGCCACCAGCTTTCCGGCCAGTTGTACGTCGGTCAGGTGTGCGCCCGAGTGGGCGGTCTTCTCCCAGCGGAAGTCACCACGGTGGAACTTCACCAGCGCGCGCACGGCCGCGAAGGCGAGCACCATCTGGTAGAACGGCGTGCCCACCACGAGCCGCACGTAGTCGTAGGCGCTGATCCTGACCCGGTGGTCACGGCCGAACTCGCGCAGCATGCAGACGTCGAAGGCGATGGTGGCGACGGTGGGGATCAGCGGGAGGAAGGCGATCAGCGTGACGGCGACGGGGAACCCGCCCCACAGGGCGGCGATGATCGCGAGGGGGATGACCACCCCGGCGAAGGCCATGAAGTGCTGCTGCATGAGCGTCCACCACGCCATCGCACGGCGGCGGCGGGTGGGGAGCTGCTTCCAGTCGCCCTTGGCCAGGACCTGCATGAACCCCAGGGACCAGCGGGTGCGCTGCTTCACGAGGCCCTTGATGCTGTCCGGGGTCTCCTCCCGGGTGACCAGGTCCGGGGAGTAGGCCACCACGATCTCCCGCCCCAGGGTGGACAACCGCACCCCCAGGTCGCAGTCCTCGGCCAGGCACCCGGCGTCCCAGCCGTCGACCTGCACCAGCAGTTCACGCTTGACGAAGACCGTGTTGCCGCCCAGGGGAATGAAACCCCGGCTGGCGTGGGCGTGCAGGCGGGAGCGGAACCAGGTGAAGTACTCCAGGCAGTTGCGCAGCGAGTACCAGGTGTCCTTGAAGTTCATCAGCTGCACGGCGCCCTGGACCACGTCGGCGTCGCGGGCCACGAAGCAGCTGTCGATGTTGCGCAGCAGGTCCGGGGCGGCGATGGACTCGGCGTCGAAGACCCCCACGATGTCGTTGCGGCACATGGCCAGGGCCGTGTTGAGCTGCCGCGGCTTGTTCTTGGGCGTGTTGTGGTCCACGCTCACCCGGACGCTGTCCGGGTGCTCCGCGGCGAGACGCTGGGCGATGGCCACGGTCTCCGGGTCGTCGTGGCCCACCGAGATGATCACCTCGAGCTCCCGGTGGGACTGCCGGAGCAGTGCTCCGAGGGTGGCCCGCATGACCTGTTCCTGCTCCTGGCGGCAGGGCATGATCAGCGAGAACGAGTACGTCTCCACGGGCTGCAGCCCGCCGTAGAGCGTCCTCCGCTGGGTGTGCGGATCCCACCAGGCGTAGGTGTTCAGGTAGAGCGTGGACGCCGCGATGGCGAACAGCGCCACGGCGACGAAGATGACGAGCACGGAAAACAGGCCTGTGAACAGGACAGCATCCATCGGTTCCCCCCCAAGGGTTGCTGAATGACGTACTTGCGTGATGGGCCGACCGGGCGGTCACCGGGTGACCCTCGAGGTCGGCAGCACTGTGGATGCTGATGCGGCAGGCCCGATGGCTCGGGTGTGACCACGAATGCACGATGGCCCCGTTGCCGCTGCAGCTTTCCCCCGAAAGCTGGTTGATATGCAGAAGATAACCCAGCACGTCACGATGTTTCGACGCCGTCGGGACGGTGGGCGACCTCACAACGGGTGCCGGGAGGATGAGTGCAGGAGCATCGAAATCACCATCGCTCCTAGTCACAGCGGTATATGCAAACACAACGGGGCTTTCCGGTGTCCGGTGGACCCGGTTGTCCCCCTATCTGCGTCCTTGTCCGAGTCGCGGCGCCGTGAGATAGGTGCCGCTCCTCGAGGGTGGTCCTGAGCGGACATGCGGGTGTCACACGCCGTTCACCCGAGGATTTCCCGACGCCGGCTCATCAACCTCGAAAGATTGATTCCGGGCGGCCGGTCTCCGCCGCGGACGCGCGAGGGCCGTGGTGCGACGGAAGTTCGCTCAGCGGCTCCGGCGTGGCGTTCCGTGGTCTTTGCCGTTGTGAAGATCTGTGAAGTTCGTGCGCGGTGGTCCCGACCCGTCGGCGCCGCCGCGACCACGATGTGCTGCGCCCCGGAGACGTCGTCGCCGACCGGGAGCGGAGCCCAGGGGCTCAGCCGCCGTCCTCGTGCAGGTCACGTCGCAGGACCTCCTGCAGGGCGTCGTTGGGCCGGCTCTCCGCACCGTCCAGATCCAGGTAGATGCCCATCACCGAGTCGTGGTACTCCCAGTAGCCGAAACTGAGGTCGTGCTCCCGCAGCAGGGCCAGCACATCGGCCACCCACCGGTCGCCGCCCTTGCCCTCCATCTCGAAGGCGTGCCGGACCGCCCCGAACTCCAGCACGGACATCGGGACCTCGTGCTCGGCGCCGAACGCGAGGTGCTGCGACATGGCGTGGTCGAGGTACTCCTTGTCGCGCGGCAGGAAACCGTCGCCCGCGGCGCCGGCCTGCGCACCGTAGAGCTCCAGCCGGAGACCGATCCGGGGCTCCTCGCCCGCGGCGCCGGTCACCTCGTCGCCGCGCATGTATCCCCGGATGCGGTACCGGTTGCCGGGGACCACGGCGAAGATGTTCTCGCTGCTGCTCCATCCGGCACCGGAGGTCACCGTTCCGCTGATGGACAGGCTTCCGTCGTCCAGGTGTCCCGAGGTCTCCCGCGTGTGCTCCACGTCCGCGTCCCCACCGTCCCGGCCCGTCCAGGGATACCACCTGCCCGTGCTGCCCTCGTCCAGCGGGTCGTGGAGCACCTCGCGGAGCTCGTTCCCGCCGGGCCCGTACTCCGTCACCCTGATGCTGTCGAAGTGGGCGGTCCCCTCCATGCCGCCTCCCACCACGATCTGCGGCGAGGCCGCTGTGGCGTCGGGCGCGTCGACCGTGACCATGCCGCTGTCGTACTCCTGCCAGCCCGACGTGCCGACCGGCAGGAACGGCGTGCCGATGCGGGTCCCGTCCAGCAGCCGCGGTGCGGTGGTCGAGACGAGGCGATCCGGATCCGGGTAGCGGCCGCCGTCCCGGGCGGTCGGCACCCACGGGGCGAACTGGTGGGTGTACCGGTAGGGATCGTAGAAGTGGAAGTCGTACATGGCGTTGTCGTCGTCCACGAGGACGTGCCGCTCCACGCCGTCCGGATCGAAGCCGCCGTCCACGCCGTAGACGGCGCCGATCACCAGCAGGTGGTTCCCGTCCACCGATCGGATCGCGTCCACGATCTCCTGGGCCAGGCTCCGCCACTGCTCGCCGCTCGAATCCGTCGTCACCGGTTCGTTCAGCAGGTCGTACGCCGCGACGGCCGGCTCGTCCCGGTAGCGGGCCGCGATGTCGGCCCACAGGTCGACGTTCTGCTGTCGCAGCTCGTCGTCCGTCCACATCCGGAAGTCGGCCGAGCCGGCGTCGGACCCCAGCCAGTAGCCGCCGATGGGGATGTGCAGGTCGAGGATCAGCCGGACGTCGTGCTCCCCGGCCCACGCCACGTTCCGGTCCAGCCAGGCCCAGAACGCCTCCCGGTCCTGGAGGTACCACTCACCCTTGAAGGCGAAGCGGATGCTGTTGAACCCCAGGTCCCGAACCCGCTCGTAGTCGCGCTCGGAGTGGTGCCCGGACGTGAGGAGTTCGTCCGCCGCGATGTCCGTGTCGTACCCGTTGGTGAAGTTGACGGCCTCGAGCCGTGTGCGGTTCCCGTCGACCGTCAGACCGCGGCCGTCGGCCTGCACGAACTCGGACAGCTCGTCGTTCCACGGTGCCGGAGTGCTGCTGCCGGAACCCGCGGAGCATCCGGACGCCGCCAGGGCCACGACCGCGAGCTGAGCCCACAGGCGTGCGCCCCACGGCGTCGTCGTGCGGACGCGGAGCGGCCTCGAAGGGGGGACGGGCACCTGCTCCTCCTGCTCGGACTGTCGAAGGTTGCGGCTCGAGAGGCGATCTGCCGTGCCGGGCCCGTGCCGGCGAGCGGCGGCGTGCCACCCCTCGAGGCGGTCGGCTCAGCGGTCCGCGAGCCAGGCCTCGGCCTCCTGGGCCTGCAGGGACAGGGCCTTGCCGACGTAGGGCTCCGCGGCGGCGGCCACCTGCTTGCCGACGAACGGGATGTTCGCCTCCACCGTGCAGTCGACGTGCACCTCGGTGGACCCGCCCTGCGGGCGCAGGGTCTGGTCCGCGCTGCCGGACACCGGCAGCGCGGCCATCGTGATGTCGCTGCGCACGGTGCGGGACCCGTCCGCGGCCGGGGCCTCGTAGGCGTCCGTCTGGGTGATGCGGACGGAGGAGCCGACGAACCTCCTGGCGACGTCCGGGAGCCGGTCGGCGCTCAGCGTCCGCACCGCGGTCACGGTGAACGCCCCGGTGGTCGCTCCCGAGACCTCGAAGGACTCCAGGGTGCCGCCCGCTTTCTCGGCCACGTGGCGGACGAAGGCCTCGTCGGAGAAGGTGGCGACGACCTGGTCGACGGGGGCGGGGACGGTGGTGGAGGCGGTGACGGCCATGCGGGCTCCTCGGTAGGGCGGGTGCGTGGTCCCATGGTAGGCGGGCGGCGGTGCCCCGGCCCCCGGGTCCTGTCCGATCCCGGGAGTAAGCTGGATCCCGCGATCGTTCGCCGCCACGGCCCCGCTCTTTCCTCAGCGTCCCAGGAGACTGCTCCCCATGACCTTGTCCGGACTGCTCGCCGCCCTCGGGGCGGAGCGCTCCTTCGCCAATCTGCGCACCCAGGCCGCCCTGCCGCCGGGGGAGCGCAGCGCCGAGACCGTGATCAGCGCCCCGGACGGGATGCGCGCGGTGCTCACGGCCCAGTTGCGCGGGGCCCTCGACGACGCCCCGGCCGGTCCCGGAGCGGCCGACGGCCGGGCACCCGTGGTGCTCGCCGTGACGGCGACCGGCCGCGAGTCCGAGGATCTCGCCGCGGGCCTGTCCGCCTACCTGCCGGCTGGTGAGGTCGCGGAGTTCCCCGCCTGGGAGACGCTGCCGCACGAGCGGCTCTCGCCGCGCTCGGACACCGTGGGCCGGCGCCTGGACGTGCTGCGCCGGCTGGCCGGCAAGGACCCCGAGCGCCCGTTGCGGGTGCTGACCGCCCCGGTCCGCTCCGTGCTCCAGCCCGTCGTCGAGGGCCTGGGGGACATGGCCCCGGTGCGCTTCGCCCGCGGCGAGGAACTCGACTTCGACGCCGCCGTGGCCTCGCTCGCCGAGGCCGCCTACGCCCGGGTGGACATGGTGACCCGGCGCGGGGAGTTCGCCGTGCGCGGCGGGATCATCGACGTCTTCTCGCCGGTCGAGGACCACCCGGTGCGCATCGAGTTCTTCGGCGACGAGGTCGACGAGCTGCGCTGGTTCGCCGTGGCCGACCAGCGCACCCTGACCACCGGGGACCACCCGGAGCGGCTCGTGGCCCCGCCGTGCCGCGAGGTGCTCATCACCCCGTCCGTGATGTCCCGGGCCGCGAAGCTCAAGAACTCCCTGCCCGGCGCGGAGTCCATGCTCGAGCGGATCGCCGGCGGCATCTACGTGGAGGGCATGGAGTCCCTCGCGCCGCTGCTGGTGGACGGCCTGGTGCCCGTGCTCTCCCTGCTCCCGCCCGGCTCGCTCGTGGTGGTCATGGAGCCGGAGAAGGTCCGCACCCGTGCCCACGACCTCGTGGCCACCAACGAGGAGTTCCTCCTCGCCGCGTGGGACTCCGCCTCGGACGGGCAGTCCGCGCCCATCGACATCACCTCCGCCGAGCACGTCGTCCGGAACGACGACGGCGAGGGCCGCACCCTGGCCTCCGGGTCCTTCCAGACCCTCGCCGAGGCCCGGGCCACCGCGCTGGGGACCGGTCTCGGCTGGTGGGCCGTCACCGCGCTCAACGTCAACGCGGTGGCCGGTCAGGACGTGGACGCGGACACCGCGGCGGAGGACATCGCCCTCATCGACTCGGACGCGGACACCCTCACCGTGGCCGCCCGGGACCCGCTGGGCTTCCACGGGGACGTCGAGGCGATGCTCGAGTTCCTGCAGGGGCGGGTGGCGGACGGCTGGCGCGTCGTCGCCGTCACGGAAGGACCCGGCCCGCTGACCCGGATCGCGGAGCTGCTGCACGAGGCCGGGATCCCCGCCGCCCGCCGCGAGACCCTCGCCGAGCAGCCGCAGCCCGGGATCGTGGAGCTCACCACCGCCGTGGCCGGCAAGGGCTTCGCCCTGGACGGGCCGCGGATCGTGCTGCTCACCGAGGCGGACCTGCTGGGCAAGGCCAGCCCCTACACCACCAAGGACATGCGCAAGCTCCCGGTGCGGCGCAAGCGCAACGCCGTGGACCCCCTGGCGCTGAGCCAGGGCGACTTCGTGGTGCACGAGCAGCACGGCATCGGCCAGTTCGTGGAGCTCATCCAGCGGCCCATCGCCGGGGCGATGATCAAGCCCGGCCAGCCCAAGCCCGTGCGCGAGTACCTGGTGCTCGAGTACGCGCCGTCCAAGCGCAACGGCCCGCGGGACCGCCTGTTCGTGCCCACCGATCAGCTGGACCAGGTCACCAACTACGTGGGCGGCGAGACCCCCACCCTGTCCAAGATGGGCGGGACGGACTGGAACAAGACCAAGCGCGCCGCCAAGAAGGCCGTCCGGGACATCGCCAACGAGCTGATCCGCCTGTACTCGGCGCGGATGGCCTCCCGCGGGCACGCCTTCGCGGAGGACACCCCGTGGCAGCGCGAGCTCGAGGAGGCGTTCCCCTACATCGAGACGCCGGACCAGCTGACCACCATCGACGAGGTCAAGGCGGACATGGAGCGGGAAGTCCCCATGGACCGGCTGATCTCCGGAGACGTGGGCTACGGCAAGACCGAGGTGGCGGTGCGCGCGGCGTTCAAGGCCGTGCAGGACGGCAAGCAGGTGGCCGTGCTCGTGCCCACCACGCTGCTGGCCCAGCAGCACGCCGAGACGTTCACCGAGCGCTTCTCCGGCTTCCCGGTGCGCCTGGCCGCGCTCTCCCGGTTCCAGACCGCCAAGGAGACCAAGGAGACGCTCGCCGGGCTGAAGGACGGGTCCGTCGACGTGGTGATCGGCACCCACCGGCTGCTGTCCAAGGAGGTCCAGTTCAAGGACCTCGGCCTCGTGGTCATCGACGAGGAGCAGCGCTTCGGCGTGGAGCACAAGGAGAAGCTCAAGGCGATGCGGACCAACGTGGACGTCCTGGCGATGTCCGCGACCCCCATCCCGCGCACCCTCGAGATGTCGCTGACCGGCATCCGCGAGACCTCCACCCTGGCCACCCCGCCGGAGGAGCGCCACCCCGTGCTCACCTACGTGGGCGCCTACACCGACAAGCAGGTCTCCGCGGCCGTGCGGCGCGAGCTCATGCGCGAGGGCCAGGTGTTCTACATCCACAACCGGGTCTCCTCGATCGAGCGCAAGGCCAAGGAGCTCGCCGAGCTCGTGCCCGAGGCGCGGATCGCCGTGGCGCACGGGCAGATGTCCGAGTCCCGGCTCGAGCAGATCATCGTGGACTTCTGGGAGAAGAAGTTCGACGTCCTGGTGTGCACCACCATCGTGGAGACCGGCCTGGACATCGCCAACGCCAACACCCTGATCGTCGACGGCGCGGACCGCTACGGCCTCTCGCAGCTCCACCAGCTGCGCGGGCGTGTGGGCCGCGGCCGGGAGCGGGCCTACGCCTACTTCCTGTACCAGGCCGAGAAGCCGCTCTCCGAGACGGCGCTGGAGCGGCTCAAGGCCGTCGCCGCCCACAACGAGCTCGGCGCCGGCATGCAGCTGGCCGTGAAGGACCTCGAGATCCGCGGCGCCGGCAACCTGCTGGGCGGGGAGCAGTCCGGGCACATCGCCGGGGTGGGCTTCGACATGTACCTGCGCCTGGTCGGCGAGGCCGTCGCCGAGTACCGCGGCGAGGAGGACGAGCGGCCCACCGAGATGAAGATCGAGCTGCCGGTCAACGCCTACCTGCCGCACGACTACGTCCCGGGGGAGCGGCTGCGCCTGGAGGCCTACCGCAACCTCGCCAACGCCGCCACGGAGGAGGCGATCCAGGAGGTCGCCGACGAGCTCGTGGACCGCTACGGCGAGGTGCCCGAACCCGTGCAGAACCTGCTCGAGGTCGCCCGCTTCCGGGTGACCGCCCGCGCCGCCGGCCTCACCGACGTCGCGGCGCAGGGCAACATGGTCCGCTTCGCCCCGGCCGACCTCCCCGAGTCCCGGCAGATGCGGCTCACCCGCCTCTACCCGGGCGCGCAGGTCAAGGCGGTGCCCGGCACCGACACCTTCCAGGTGCTGATCCCCAAGCCCAAGACCGAGCGGATCGGCGGCAAGGACCTCGTGGACGGCGCGGTGCTCGCCTGGGCCCGCGGCGTGGTCGAGGCCGTCTTCGCGAAGGAGCCGGCCACGGCCTGATCCGTCAGCGCGGCGGCCGCCGTCCGGTCCACCGGGCACGGAAAAGGTCCCCGCCCGCGGTGGGAGGGGACCTTTGCTGTGCGAGCGGTCGTCGGGTCGTCGTCGTCGGACCCGGCGCGGCCCTACTCGACGTTCTTGCCGTACTTGTCGCCGTGGTGGACGGCCGCGGTCCTGGCGTCGCGCTCGCGGGCGTCGCGGGGTCCGTCGTCGAACGCGGCAGCGGTGCGGCCCCGCCCCATCTCGGGTACCTCGGTCGAGGAGGGGACGTCCATGAGGACCGTGCGGCCGCCGAAGGCCTTCTTGGCGGTGCTGTTCTGCAGGATGCCCACCGGGATGAGCAGGGCCAGGGCGTAGAGACCCAGGCCGAGGATCCAGATCAGCGGACTGTTCGGGTAGCTGGCGAAGGCGATGAAGCTGCCGATCATGATGGCCATGCACAGGACGAGGAACACGAAGTTGTTGACCGTGCGTCCCTGGCCGGAGTGCGAGCGCACGGTGGCGCCGCCGCTGCGGCCGGTCGACGCGTCCGCCGAGGCGCTGGTGGAGGACTGGGCTCTGTTGGCCATGGATCTAACCCTTCTGGCGGTGGGAGGCGGCCGGTCACGAGCGGCCGCGAAGCATTCCCGGCCAGTCTAGTCGCACCGACCGACGCCCGGATGCTCCGCGCGACCGCCTCGTCCGCAACGCCGACGGCCCCCTGCCGCGGGTGCGGGAGGGGGCCGTCGGTCGTTGTGCGGGACGGGCTACTGGGTCGCCTTGCCCAGGGTGTCGTTCTGGTGCTCGGCGCGGACCTCGGCGTCCCGGGTGCCGATGTTGCGGGGCGGGTCCGGGAAGGCCGCCGCGGTGGTCGGCTCGCCGGCGACCTCCGTGCTCGGCGGGACGTGCATGAGGATGGTGCGCCCGCCCTCGGCCTTCTTCGCGGTGCTGTTCTGCAGGAGGCTCACGGGGATCAGCAGCGCCAGGGCGTAGAGGCCCAGGCCGACGAACCAGATCAGCGGGCTGTTCGGGTAGCTGGCGAAGGCGATGAAGCTGCCGATCATGATGGCCATGCACAGGACGAGGAAGATCAGGTTGTTGACCGTGCGTCCCTGGCCCGAGTGGGAGCGGACGGTGGCGCCGCCGCTGCGGCCGCTGGGCGTCGCGTCCGCCGCGGTGCTGGTGGACGACTGGGCTCGGTTGGCCATGGATCCAATCCTTCTGACGGTGGGAGCGGCCGGCCACGGCGGCCGCGGGGCGTTCGGGGCCAGTCTAGTCGCTCGGGCACGGCCCGCGGCGGTGCCCGGCGGAGGGCGCGGCGGACTCAGCCGAGGAGGGCGGGACCGCTGCTGGCGCCGATCCGGGAGGCGCCGGCCTCGATCATCGCCAGGGCGTCCTCGCGGGTGCGGATCCCACCGGAGGCCTTGACGCCGATGTCCGGGCCCACGGTGGCCCGCATCAGCCGGACGTCCGCCACGGTGGCCCCGGCGGTCGAGAAGCCCGTGGAGGTCTTCACGTAGTCCGCGCCGGCGGTTACGGCGGCCTCGCAGGCGAGGACCTTCTGCTCGTCGGTCAGCAGGCACGTCTCGATGATCACCTTGAGCCGGGCCCCGCCCTGGTGGGCGGCCTCGGCGACGGCGCGCACATCGGCCTCGACCCGCTCGCGCTCGCCGGCGCGGGCGGCGGCGATGTCGATGACCATGTCGATCTCGTCGGCCCCGGCGGCCACGGCCGTGGCGGTCTCGAACGCCTTGACCTCCGTGGCGGACGCGCCCAGCGGGAAGCCGATCACGGCGCAGGTCAGCACGTCGCTGCCCGCGAGCTGCTCCCGCACGAACGGCGTCCACAGCGGGTTGGTGCACACCGAGGCGAAGCCGTACTGCCTGGCCTCCGCGCACAGGGTGGCGATCTGCTCGCGGGACGCCTCCGGCTTGAGCAGCGTGTGGTCGACGTAGGAGGCGAGCTGGGGGGTGGTCACGGGCGGCCTTTCGACAGGGCGGGCGGGTCGCGCCCAGCCTACCGGCGATCCAACGACGCCTTGAGCTGGCTCACTTGAGTTCGGACACCTGCACGAACTCGAATCCGAGGTCCTTGAGGCCCTGCACCGTCTTCTTCAAGTACTCCAGATCGAGATAGGGGTGGAAGAAGAAGCTGGCCGTTGACTCGCGCACCACCAGGTTCGCTTCGGCACGGGAGACGAGGAACTTCGGATCACGGACGGCGTGGTTGTTCTGCTCGGTCTCGGTGATGTTCCCCAAGTTCTCGGGGTAGACCTTGGCCCCGTAGATGTCATGGACGGTGTAGGGGAAATGCTGGCTGTAGGCCTTCCCGGGCTCGCTGGGCTTCTGCGACAGTATGCCCGCGAAGTAGTCCGACTGCTCGTAGCGGGCATCGTAGACCTCGGATATGGCGGCGTATGCGTTGACTGAGGCGGCGTAGTGCGGAGTTTCGAAGATCACCGGTTCACCCAGACCAGCATCCTTCATGACCTGACGACCCTGCTCAATCCGGGCGACATGCTGCTCCACGCTGTCCTCGGCCACGGGTCCGATCTGGCGGATGTAGGAGTCGTTCTTGCACTTGCCGAATTCATACGGTTCTTGTGCCGTCGTGCTGCAGCCGTATCGATAGAACTCGTAGTCCTCGCCGGTGCGCCCGCTGTAAGGGTTGTCGGCCGCCCCGAACTGATGGGTCGTTCCGTGCTGAATCAACGTCCCTCCCCGTTCCTGCATGTATTTGAGGGCGTCCACCACCTCAGGACGATCCAGCAGGCTCAGCCCGTACCAGTCGTCTCCATCCGGCGTTCGTGCGACGTGGATCGGCATCACTGCAACCTGGAAAGGCACGCCGGCCCCGTGCAGATAATCGGCCACGGCACGGAGGTCCTGCGGGTCCGCCTCCGGGCCGACATCCTCGAGCCGCACTGCGGCCTGCTTCACTTCAGGCGTCTCCGGGGCCAGAAGGTCGTAGAACAAGTCGGAGTAGATGAGGTAGACATCGTTCACGTCGATGTAGTCCAGAGGAATCTCCGCGACATAGGTGAGGTTTCCGGAGCGAATCGCCCACGGGGCTTCACTGGACGGCACACGCTGCTCCGGACTGCACTGCGTCGCTCCGTCGTCGTTCCGGCACTGGGAGGTCGCGAGAACCTCCACGGCCTCGTCAGCCTCGATGACCGGCGCCGCGAGTTCCGCAACACCCTCGGCTGTGCGGGACACCTCACGGTCCTTGTACACGACTGTCCTCACCAGACCGCTGTCCACCGTGAGGGACTTGTGCGGGTCCCAACCGTACTGATCGACGAACGCGGCCGAACTGCCGGCCTCCCACCCTGCGAGGTCGTCGATGTTCTGGTCGACCCACATCACCGGTATCCCGCCTTCACGGACATCGTCGAGGAAACCTCGAGGAGGGGAGGCCGCGAAGTCGGTCCCGATGTAGATGACGGCGTCGAATGACTCCATCGTGTTCGCCGCATAGTCAGCCACCGGCTGGATCTCTGCTTCACCGAAGTGCGTCGCCAGATTGGCCGTTGCCACGGCATACATTTCAGCGTCGTCGGACGTCTCACCGGTGTTGTCGTAGAGGACCAAGGTGGACATCTTTCCGGTCTGCCCGAATCGACGATCGAATACCGCTTCCCCAGCACGAGCATCTGGGCCCTCTTTCGCCTCGGCTGCATACTGCTGCGCCAGAGGAGAGCCTTCCCCCTCAACCAGGGTGTCGTCGGTGAGACCGAAGACAGTTCCGACGGACACGGCCAGCAGGGCGGCCAGACCGACGAACCACTCGACTCGCCCGCGTCTCGTCAGCTGGAAGGGCTTGCTCATGAAATCTCCTCAGCGAGGCTCCCCGGGACCCCAGTGGAACGGCCCGGGGAGCTCGGCGTGCAGTATCTGATATGGATCAGCTGGTGGTTGACGCAGCGAACTGGGGTTCGTAGGTGAACTCCTCTACGAGATCGTCGAACCCAAAGTGTCGAGCCAGGGCGCGCACGGTGCGCTCCGCAGCGCGTCCGTCACCGTAGGGATTGAGAGCCCTGGCCATGCGGCTGTACTCGTCCTGATCCGTGATGAGTGTCGAGACCTCTCGCACGATCACCTCTTCGTCGGTGCCCACGAGCTTGACGGCCCCGGCAACAACGGCTTCCGGACGCTCAGTGGTCTCCCTCATGACGAGAACCGGCTTGCCGAGGGACGGGCCCTCCTCCTGGACGCCTCCGCTGTCGGTGAGGATGATGGACGCCCGTTCGAGCAGGGCGCAGAACTGTGCGTAGGGAAGAGGCTCCGTCATCAGGACGTTCTTCACATCTTGAACGGCTGGCCGGATTGCATCGCGAACCAGAGGATTACGGTGCGCGGGGAAGACGAAGTCGTGATCGGGATGCCGTCGAGCCAGTGCTGCTATCGCTCTGCCGACAGCCTCGAGAGGCTTACCCCACGACTCGCGCCGATGCGCGGTCACGAGGACCATGGGTCGTCCCTCTGCGAGGCGCTCCGCCAGAGCCGGGTCCTCAATCCGGGGCAGTGAAGCCACGGTGATGAGCAGAGCATCGATGACAGAGTTGCCGGTGACCACGATGGTCGACGCATCGATGTTCTCCTTCAGGAGGTTCTCCCGGCTCGCCGCCGTCGGAGCCAGGTGCAGGCTGGCGATCTGCCCGGTCAGCCGGCGGTTGATCTCTTCGGGAAACGGAGAGTACTTGTTGCCCGTCCGCAGTCCTGCCTCCGTGTGAACCACGGGGATCTCCGCGTAGAAGGCGGCCAAGGCGCCTACGAAGGTGGTAGAAGTGTCTCCTTGTACGAGAACGGCATCGGGGCGGTCCTTTTTCAGAACCTCTGTGAGGCCTTCCAGCGTGCGATTGCTGATCTGCGTCAGGCTCTGCCCAGGCGCATGGATGTCGAGGTCGCTGTCGGGGACGATGCCGAAGCTCTGGTTCACCTGGTCGAGCATCTCCCTGTGCTGTCCCGTGACGACTACGCGCACTTCGAAGCGCGGATCGTCGCGGAGCGCGAGGACGAGAGGGGCCATCTTGATGCCCTCTGGACGAGTGCCATAGATCGCCATGATGGTGATGGGCTTGCTGGGGGACGTACTGGACATGGTTGCTCCTGATCCATCAATGGGTCCGCGCTGATGCAGCGGATATCACGCGTTCGTGCTGTCGTTGACTTCCAGGTCCTGGAATCGGACGCGGGCGTCCTCGGTGTACAGGCCGATGGCGCCGCCGCGGTACGGCCGCTCGTCATCGACGATGGTGGTCAGTTCTCGGCCGTCGACGCGCACGGTCATGCGCGGCCAGTCCTGCTCGACCTCGACCCGGTACGCCTGACCGACAGGGAAGGTCCGGTCGTCACCGGTTGCGAGGAATCGCTGACTCCCGGGATAGGCCGGGTCCTGTTTCGAGATCTCCCACCCGTTGGGCTTGAGCGCGACGGCATAGAAGTGGTCGTTGTCCTTGAAGTTCCAGAGGACCCAGCCCACTTCCCACACATTCGGGTCGCCCTGCCGGAGTTGTTCCTCCGTCTTCATCGTGATGGCGAAATCAGCGTCCTCATAGGCCCGCGTGGTGTGCACCAACGATCCATGGGTGATGTCAGGTGATGCAGCGGCGTTCGGTTCCAGGACCACCTGCTTGTCCGAGCCCACAACACGTCCGTAGCCGGTGTAGAGAGCGGCCCACTGGCCATGGGTCTCGCCGTCGGACCACGGTTGTATACGCCACATGTTGTTGACCCCCGCCACGGCGACCAGAGCAAGTATCCCGAGTGCTAGAACGATTCGTACGGGTTTCCTCATGCGCGCACCTCGGTGGTGAGCTCCTTCGCCGACGAGTCGACCTGGGCTTTGTTCTCGACGATACGTTCAGTCTTCGACCAACCGTTGTGCCCACGCGCCGCTCTGTAGGCCGCCTTCCATCCTGCGAGATACCACAGCGTCGCGTAGAGCACGTACGCGTGCATCAGGAGCACGGCAGTCGGCGCTCGCAGGCCGTGGTGCCGTTCTTGGGACCAGTACACGAGACCGAACAGGAGGGCCGGCCCGAATGCGACGAGATAGGCCGAGATCCACCACCGTGAGACGACGGCGTCGCCCACCACGATCCCGAGGATGACGTCGAATGCCCACAGGGCGAAGGCCACACTGAGGAATGACGTGATCAGCAGGAGAAACGGACTGGTCAGGTGGTACACCAGGTCGGCCCGCCGTGTGCCGGTGAGGTCGCGGAGCACCCAGGGGACCAGGCCCCAGGACTGCAGGTGTCCCTGGAACCAGCGCGTCCGCTGCTTCACCCATCGTTTGATGTCCACGAGTCCTTGCTGGTGCACCGACGACGTCGAACAGAACTCCGTCTCCCATCCATCGATGAGGAGCCGCACACCCAGGTCGAGGTCTTCCGTGAGGCTGCGCGACCACGGTGACTCTCCCAGCCCGTTGAGGGCGGAGAGTCGGACGAATTGACCGTTGCCACCGAGTCCGACGCTCTTGAGATGACGTCGCCCACGCTGGAAGACGTG
This sequence comes from Kocuria sp. CCUG 69068, assembly GCF_020833785.1. Classification (NCBI taxonomy): domain Bacteria; kingdom Bacillati; phylum Actinomycetota; class Actinomycetes; order Micrococcales; family Micrococcaceae; genus Kocuria; species Kocuria sp. CCUG 69068. Next base: position 3,165 of record NZ_PDDL01000008.1, on the reverse strand, counting down.
TGTGTAGAGCACGAACTCCAGATCCTGCATACGAGCCAACAGGCTTTGGTGCCGGTTGTTGATACGGACGCCGATCTGGGCCGCACCGAGCCGGTCGTCCAAGAAGAGCGGCATCACGTCACGAAGAGCATGGGAATCTAGTCGCCCGTCTGCGTCCATGACGCAGACGACCACGTCCGAGTGCGGTGTGCCGGCGATCAGATCGCTGGTCCGCAGATGTTGGATCGCGGCGTTCAAGGCCTCCCCCTTGCCTTGGCGTGCCTCGGGCAAGGTTCGCTGGAAGAGGTGTACCCGCGGGTCAGGATGTGATTGGACGATGGCGGCTGTGTCGTCGTCGGAGCCGTCGTCGATCACCAGAATGTGCACACGCGGATGCTCGAGACTCGCGAGACGGTCGAGGCTGGCCCCGAGAACGCGATCCTCGTTCAGGCACGGAACGACGAACACGACGGTCTTGTCGTCCCGCATGTTCGACACCTGACGTCGGCGTGCCCGCGCGTGCCGGGGTTCAAAACGGGAAAGTACGAGAAGCGTCATGCCGTACAGCACGCTGAGTGAGACCAACAGGACGGCGAGAGCCAGGATCAAGTCGATCCGCTCTCCGAAGAGCATGATCATGTCGGAAAGCTCAGGCGCTCATGGCGCGCTCATCGGGGCCCGGAACCAGTCGGTTTCCCCAGCCGTCATCGAGAGGCAGCGGAAGGGACGTCACAGTAGCCCTGGGCTCGGTGGTGAGGGGACGACGCAACGCATTCACCTTGGTGATGGCGCCGGAAATCGTCACCGCACTCAGCATGAACAGCAGATAGGCCAGGAACAGCGCCATGGCGATCATGAGTAAGACACGACTTCCGCTCTGCAGAAACGACTGTGCCGATTCCGCGACGGAAATAGTACTCATAGGCATGACAAAAAAGATCGGCATGAGAAACTCCCCTGAGAAAGGCTGACCCGTCCCCCCGACGCGCCGGTCGATCTCCTTCCCCAAGGCGACCGACCAGAATTAGCCTTTCAGAATCCCGATACCTCCGCAAAGCCGTTGTGGGCGTGAAGCCCACCTCGGGGAGTTACAATCGCAAACACTATTTGGCCAAACGTTGAAAACGCTTCTATTTGCCTGGCCACGATCGGTGGTCGGTCTCTATTTGTGGACCGCTTGGGGGACAGGCCCCGGGGGTACCGAGGCGAAGCCAGATTATTGACATCTGAAGGTTCGTCGACAGATGACGGCTTGTTGCACTCCGTAAAGGCGCCGGGGAGGGCGGCATGGGTGGTGCGTCGACCATCGGTGGCCGGGTGGGTGTACTGCTGGATGCCCGTGGAGGCCGGTGACGTTCGGGCCGTGACCATTCCGACACAATTACATCAGGAAAGTGTTCGCTAATCCGGTGTGATCTGCTACATTCGGTGCACGGCGAACAAAATGTCCGCCTGACCTGCGGCCTTGGCGGTTGCCGAGCGGTCGCAGGGGTGCGTCGGGATACCCCCGGTTCCCCTGACCCCCGTCCTGGCGCGCCCCCGCAATCGTCCCGCGCTCGCCCAGGGGCGGGGTGCGCCCGCGGTCGGTGGCGCCTACCGCCCGTCGCCGTCGGGCTGTCCGCCGGACAGGGCGTCGGTGAGCTGCTTGAGCATCGCGCCCATCCGGAACCGCTCCGGCACGAGCGGCTCGATCCCGAGCTCCAGCAGCGGCGCGGCCGTCACGGGTCCCACGGTCGCGGCGAGCATCCCGCCGCGGAACGCCGCCAGCAGCTCCTCGTGCAGCCCCAGCTCCTCGGCCGTGCTGAACAGCGCGTCCACGGCCGGGGCGGCGGTGAACGTCACGGCGTCCACCCGCCCGGCCGCGGCCTCGCGCACGAGCACCGGCACCTGCCCGGCGTCGTCGGCGGAGGCCCACCGGTAGGGGGTCACGGTGAGCACGCGGGCCCCGGCGTCGGTGAGCCGTCGGCGCTGGACCACGTCGGCGATCCCGTGCAGCTGCAGGCCGATGGTGCGTCCGGTGAGGTCCCCGCCGTGCTCGGCCAGGACGAGGTCCACGAGCCCGGCGGTGGTCTCGTCCGCGGACATCCCGGCGTCCTCCAGGCCCAGGCCGCGCACCGCGCCCCGGCCCTTGGGCCCGCGCACGTAGACGGCGGCCTCGCGCAGGCACAGCAGCAGGTCCGCGTCGAAGCCCTGGGCCACGGCGGCGTCGTGCCAGCGGCGCAGGCCGTAGCCGGTGGTCAGCAGCACGAGGTCCGGGCGGGCCTCGAACATCGCCCGGGAGGCGGCCGCGAGCCCGGCGTCCTCGCCGACCGGCTCCACGCGCAGGGCGGGGGCGTGCAGCACGCGGGCGCCGCGGCGCTCGAGGGCGGCGATCTGGTCCTCGGAGCGGCGGTGCGCGGTCACGCCGACCACCCGGCCGGCCAGGGGCAGGTCCTCAGCAGCCATGGGCGGTGACCTCCGCGAGGAACGCGTCCCGCTCGGCGGTCGCCAGGCGGACCACGGGACCGACGACGACGACGGCGGGCGAGCCGCAGCCCGCCGCCGCGGTGTCCGCGACCGCGGTGGCGAGCGTGGTGATCGTGGAGCGCTGCCGGTCGGTGAACCCACGCTCGACCACGGCCAGCGGGGTCCTGGGATCGGCGCCGTTGCGGACGAGGCCGGCCACGAGGTGGGGGAGGGTGGCCACGCCCATGAGCACCACGAGGGTGCCCCCGCCGGCGCCGAGGCCGGCGAAGTGGGCGAGCTCCGCCTCGGAGAACGGCACGTGCCCGGAGGCGACCGTGAACATCCGGGAGACCTTGCGGAAGGTCACGGGGATCCCGGCCGCGCCCGGCACCGAGACCGCGCTGGTGATCCCCGGGACCACGTCCACGGGGATGCCGTGGGCGGCGCACGCGGCGAGCTCCTCGGCGCCGCGGCCGAACACGTAGGGGTCCCCGCCCTTGAGCCGCACCACCGAGCGGCCGGCCAGGGCGTGCTCCACCATGAGGTCCTGGATCTGCGACTGCGGGACCGGGTGGTGGCCGGGGGTCTTGCCGACCGGGACGATCTCGGCGCCGGGGGCCGCGGCGGCCACCGCGCCCGCGGGGGCGAGCCGGTCGACGAACACCACGTCGGCGTCCTGCAGGGCCGCCACGGCGCGCACGGTGAGCAGGTCGTCCGCGCCGGGGCCGCCGCCGACCAGGG
>NZ_PDDL01000079.1:0-16361 GCF_020833785.1 Kocuria sp. CCUG 69068 | reverse complement strand
TGCCGGCGAGCCGCCGCACGGCGGCGCCCACGGCCCGGCGCAGCACCTCGGCGCGCTCCGCGGTCCCGGCGGGCAGGGCGCCGACCCCGGTGAGGACCACCACGGCGAACGGCAGCCCGGACGGGGCCGGCACCACGGTCACCTCGTCGGCGGCACCCTTCACGCGCAGCGCCGCCGCGGCCTCCACCACGGGGGCGAGCCGTCGCTGCTCACCGGCGGGGAGCAGGACACGGCCCGAGCCGTCGCCGTGCTGTCCCTTCGCCACCCCGAGCACGAGCGCGTGGGCCGGCGTCCGGCCCAGGGCCTTGTGCGTGGCGGTGAGCTCGATGCCACGGGGTTCGAGCAGGTCCTGTACGTCGGGCATGGATCGTCCTTTCGCTGAGGTCTGGACCGGCCCAGCAGGCGTGCTGTCGATCCTATCCCCGGCCGGCGCACCGCCGGGGCCCGGACGCACGGGGCGGGCCCCGCGGGATCGGCGGGGAATAACGCGGTGCCCGCGGACGGTTGAAATGATCCGGGCCCGCCGTTGCAGGCGTGCTCCCACCGGTCTCCCCACGGACGCCCGGAACCGACCCACCCCAGGAGGAAGAGCTGTGCTGGACCCCACCTCGCTGTACCTGAGCAACCCCGCTCTGCTCGAGGACGCCCGGGTTCGCGGACTGCCGCTGATCGTCGCCCTGTCCGGCTACGCGGAGGCAGGGCACGTGGCCGTGCAGATCGAGCACACCATCACCGAGGCCCTCCCGCACGAGGTCGTGGCCCGTTTCGACCTGGACCAGCTCTACGACTACCGGGCCCGCCGCCCGCACGTGAGCTTCGTGGAGGACCACTTCGAGGGCTTCCAGACCCCCGAGCTGTCCCTCCGGCTCGTCACGGACGGTCTGGGGCGCAGCTTCGCGCTGCTGACGGGCCCGGAGCCGGATCTGCAGTGGAACCGGTTCACCGAGGCCGTCGTGGGCCTGGCCCGGCGGATGGACGTGTCCCTCGTGGCCATCGTCTCGGGAATCCCCATGCCCGTCCCGCACACCCGTCCGTTCATCGTCTCGGTGCACGGCAACCGGGCCGACCTGCTCCCCGCCGAGCACGCGTGGAAGCCGGTCGTGGAGATGAGCTCGTCGGCCGCGCAGCTCCTCGAGATCCGGCTGGGCGAAGCGGGGATCGACAACATCGGCTTCACCGTGCACGTCCCGCAGTACCTGGCCGAGGCGCACCTGCCGCACGCCGCCGTGGCCGCCCTCGAGCACATCAGCGCCGTCACCTCGCTGACCCTGCCCTCGGACGAGCTGCGCGAGGCGGCCCGCGAGATCGAGCGCCAGATCGACCAGCAGGTCGGCGCCTCGCCCGAGGTGCAGGCGGTCGTGGCAGGACTGGAACAGCGCTACGATGACGTCGTCGACGCCTCGGTCCCGCGCTCCCTGCTGGTGGGGGACGAGTCCGAGCTCCCCGACGCCGACGAGATCGGCGCCGCGGCCGAGGCCTTCCTCGCCGCCCAGGAGGACGACCAGGACTGAGCCCGGCCGGCGCGCGGGGCGGTCCGGCGCCGTCCGGGGCGGTCCCGCCGTCCCGGGTCCCGGCCCGGTCCCGTCCCCCCGAGAGCGAAGTGCATGCCGTCCGACCGGTACCGGGCCCACGAGCCCGGCAAGGACTCCCGCCGCGCCTACCTGGTCTTCGCGATCGGCACCTTCGCCTACTTCAGCGCCGTGGCGCAGCGCACCAGCTTCGGCGTGGCGTCGGTCGACGCGGCCGAGCGCTTCGGCACCGCGGCCTCCGCGCTGTCGATGTTCTCGCTCATGCAGGTCCTCGTCTACGCGGCGCTGCAGATCCCCGTCGGCGTGCTCGTGGACCGCTTCGGCTCCCGCGTCATGGTCGCCGCCGGGGCGCTGCTCATGACGGCCGGGCAGGTCCAGCTGGCCCTGGCCGACACGGTCGGCGAGGGCGTGGCCGCCCGCGTGCTCGTGGGCGCGGGCGACGCGACCACCTTCGTGTGCGTGATGCGCCTGATCCCCGCCTGGTTCTCCGCGCTGCGCGTGCCGCCGCTGACCCAGTTCCTGGGCGTGGTCGGCAACCTCGGCCAGCTGGTGTCCGTCATCCCGTTCGCGTGGCTGCTCGAGCTCACCGGGTGGTTCCCGTCCTTCGCGGCGCTGGCCTCCCTCGCGCTGCTCGCCGCCGTGCTCGCCGCGACCCTGCTGCGCAACGCGCCCCCCGGGGTGGAGGTCCTGAACCCGGCGCTGGGCCTGCGGCGGACCGGCCGGGTGCTCCGGGAGAGCGTGGCCGAGCCCGGCACCCGGCTCGGCTTCTGGGTGCACTTCACCACCCAGTTCGCGGGCAACACGTTCGTGCTGATGTGGGGCTACCCCTATCTCGAGTACGCCCAGGACCTGTCGGACACCACGATCTCCCTGGTGATGACCTCCTTCGTGGTGACCAACCTGGCCGTGGCCCTCGGCCTCGGCGGGCTCTCCGCCCGCCACCCGCACCGCCGGGTGCGGCTGTCGCTGGGGGTGACCGCCGTGATCTTCGCGGCGTGGACGGTCCTGCTGGTCTGGCCCGGGACGGCCCCCGTCCCGGTGGTGCTGGCCGCCGTGTGCGTCATCGCGATCAGCATGCCGGCCTCCATGATCGCCTTCGACATCACCCGCAGCTTCAACCCGGCCCGCCGCTCGGGCACCGCCACGGGCATCGTCAACGTCGGTGGCTTCACGGCCTCGGTGCTGGCCATCTTCGTCACCGGCTTCGTGCTCGACGTGCTCCACGCCGCGGGCTTCCGCGACGAGCTGTACGCTCCCGACGCGTTCCGGGTCGCGATCGCGGCGCAGTTCCTGGTCGCTGCGGCGGGCGCCGCGGGCGTGCTGGCCACCGTCCGGCGGGTGCGCCGGCAGCACGGGCACGACGCCGCCTGACCGGCCGGCCGGTCCCGTCGGCACTGCACCGCGCCGGGCGCCGGGCCCCCGACCCGCCGGCCGTCCACAGACCGCGCCCCGGCGCGTGCCCCTGTACCGGCCGGTGCCCAGGCTGGGCGCATGAGACAGCACCCCATCCGAGACCCCTTCGTCCCCGTCGTCCGGTGCGCGGCCGACCTGCTGGCCGTCGTGCCGCACACGCTCGGCTACTGGCCCGCCGACTCCCTCGTCCTGTTCGCCGCCGGCGGCGGGACGGCAGGGGCGTGCGTGCGCGTCGACCTCCCGGCCGGCCCGTCCGACGAACGCCTCGGGGAGGCCTTCGTCGCCGAGCTCGCCGACCTCGTCGCCCACGACACCCTGAGCGACCGGGTCTTCGTCATCGTGTACACGTCGCCGCCGCCCGGGGACCCGTCCGGGGCCGCGGCGCCACCCGCCGCGGTGGACGGTGTGCTCGCCGTCGTGGACGAGGCCGCCCGACGCGCGGGGCGGGCGGTGGCGGCGCGCTGGATCGTGGCCGGCGACCGCTGGTGGCCGGCCGAGGACCCGGCCGACGTCCAGGACGTCGCGGACATCGAGGACAGCGCCGTCAACGCCGCGCTCGTGGCCTCGGGCAGCTCCTACGCGGCGGCCCCGCGGCTCGCCATGGACCAGGAGTACGGGGCGCTGCCCGCCGGCACCGCCCGTGCCGCCGGGCAGGCCGCGGTCCGCTGGGCACGGGCCGGTGCGGACGCATGGCACCACCTGGACCGCCTCGGGCCCGCACTGTCCGTCTGGACCGACGTGCTCGCCACGGTCCGGGGCGCGCCGGGGGATGCGGTGCCCGCGGTGCTGGACCACGACGACGACCTGCTCGGCTTCCTGGCCGCGAGCCTGGCCGACCCCGTGCTCGCAGACCTGCTCCTGGCCGCCTGCGCCACGGACGACCTCGACGGCGTCCTCGCGGCCGCCGCGATGTGGGCCGAGCTGTGCGACGACGTCGACGACCGGGTGGACGGACCCGACGCCCCGGGCGTTCCGATCGGGCCGACCCGGGCGCCCCTCCCTCCGGGCGTCCCGCCGCTGCCCCGCCGACCGGCGGCCGGTCGCTGCGGCACCGCGTCCGGCCCGGCCGCCGCCCGGGTGCCCGTGCCGGACGCGGGGGAGCTGGTCCGGCTCTCCCGCGTGCTCTCCGGCGAGTGGGCGGAGACCCCGCACTGGTCGCTGCTCGACACCCTCTACCGGGTGCTCCAGGTGCTCGGCTGGCTCCTGGAGCCCACGGGGCTGGGACCGGGGCCCGGACCGGAGCCCGGTGCGGGGGCGGCAGGCGGAGCGGCCGAGGATTCCGCGGGGACGGGCGACGCGGCGCGGACGGACGACGAGGCGCGGGGCCGGGCTGTGCTCGCGGGCGTGCTGGTCGAGCTCGCGCAGCTCAACCGGTTCCGGGCGCGCGGCTCCCACACCGCGCACTTCGTGCGCCGGGCCACGGCGCTGCTCCCCGGACACCCGCCCGCGCTGCGCGTGCTCCGCCTCGCCGACGCCCGGCCCGTGCCGCTCTGGGCCCGGGACCGTGCCACCGCCTGGCACTCCTGAGCCCCGTGCGACGAGCTTTTTCGGGTCCGTCCGGTCGAGCGGGAACAAATCCCGCCCACGGGTGGTTCCGGCTGTCAGGACCCTTCAAGCCCGCCGCGCCGGACACTGCCCGGCGCACGGACTTGACAGGGTCATAGGCGTGTTGCCCCGAGGGCGGACGCCGTGACCGCTCAACGAAAGGCTCTCAGTGTCACCTGCCGCCAGCAACAAGACGACGGACACCGCCGCCGAGACCCCGGGCACCGGGGACGCTCGGTCGCCGTCCGGCACCACGGGCACGTCGCCGCGGGCGAAGACCGCCGCTGCGAAGTCGACCGCGACCAAGAAGACCGTGGCCGCGAAGAAGACCACGGCGGCGAAGTCCACCGCCGCGAAGTCCACCGCTCCCAAGAGCGCCACCGCGGCCGCCTCGACGAAGTCCACCGCCGGCCGGTCGACCGCGACCAGGACCGCCGCGAGCAAGCCCCCGGCCGCACCGAAGGCCGCGGGCCGCAAGAAGGCCGCGGCCCCGGCGGACAAGGACGCCCTGGCCGTCGCCGGGGAGCCCGAGGAGGACGTCGTCGTCACCGACGACGCCGACATCGAGACCGCACTGACCGACGAGGCCGGGGTGATCGAGCCCGACGTGGACGAGGACGCCGACGCGGAGGAGGAGGCCGCGCCCGAGGACGCGCCGGCCGTCCCAGCGCCCAAGGACGAGAAGACCTCCGGCTTCGTCATCACCAACAACGACGACGACGACGCCCCGGCCCAGCAGGTCGTCTCGGCCGGCGCCACCGCCGACCCGGTCAAGGACTACCTCAAGCAGATCGGCAAGGTCGCGCTGCTGAACGCCGAGCAGGAGGTGGACCTGGCGCTGCGGATCGAGGCCGGCCTGTACGCGGAGCACAAGCTCGCGGACGGGAAGGACAGCCTCGACCCGCAGACCCGCAAGGAGCTGCGCTGGGTCATCCACGACGGCAAGCGCGCCAAGAACCACCTGCTCGAGGCCAACCTGCGCCTGGTCGTCTCGCTCGCGAAGCGCTACACCGGTCGCGGCATGCTGTTCCTGGACCTCATCCAGGAGGGCAACCTCGGACTGATCCGCGCGGTCGAGAAGTTCGACTACACCAAGGGCTTCAAGTTCTCCACGTACGCCACCTGGTGGATCCGCCAGGCCATCACCCGTGCCATGGCCGACCAGGCCCGCACCATCCGCATCCCGGTGCACATGGTCGAGGTCATCAACAAGCTCGCCCGCGTCCAGCGCCAGATGCTGCAGGACCTCGGCCGGGAGCCCACCCCGGAGGAGCTGGCGAACGAGCTCGACATGACGCCCGAGAAGGTCGTCGAGGTGCAGAAGTACGGCCGTGAGCCGATCTCGCTGCACACCCCGCTGGGGGAGGACGGCGACTCGGAGTTCGGCGACCTCATCGAGGACTCCGAGGCCGTGGTCCCCGCGGACGCCGTGAGCTTCACGCTCCTGCAGGAGCAGCTGCACTCGGTCCTGGACACCCTCTCCGAGCGGGAGGCGGGGGTCGTGGCGATGCGCTTCGGCCTGACCGACGGCCAGCCCAAGACGCTCGACGAGATCGGCAAGGTCTACGGCGTGACGCGTGAGCGCATCCGGCAGATAGAGTCCAAGACGATGTCCAAGCTGCGCCACCCGTCCCGCTCGCAGGTGCTGCGCGACTACCTCGACTGACCGGCCGTCCCCGCGCCCGGAGATCCTCCGGGCGCGGGGCGACCACGCCCGGGACCCGCGCACCGCTCCGGTGACCGGGGCGAGGACCGGACACGCAGGAGGGCCCCGACACCAGGTGTCGGGGCCCTCCTGTGTCGACCGCCCTGGGCGGTCGCCCGGTCAGGAACCGATGCGCTCGGTCTCGTCCTGCCAGGTGGCCGCCAGCGGCCGCAGCTTCTGCTCGTTCTTGCGCGCGTGGTGAGCGCAGAACAGCAGCTCACCGCCCGTCGACTCGAGGATCACTCGGACGTAGGCCTGGGCGCCGCACGCGTCGCAGCGGTCGGTCGCATTGAGCTCTCGGCTCTCCAATGTTGCGTTCACGGGATCCTCCTCCTGGGTCGTACTCGTTGCACGGGGCACGGGGCCGCCGGTGCGGGTACCCGGGGTCTCGTGGACGCGTCGGGGTACTGCTCTATACAACCACGACCCTCGGACAATCGATTCCGGCGGAGGCCGTTTTTCGCCCCGGGCGTAGGTCACGGTGCCGGCCGGGGTCGCGTCCGCGTGACCCGCGCCCGGGCCTGCGGTGTCCGCCGCCGGGACTACAGTGGTGGGGAATCCCGCCGTCCCCCAGGAGTCGTATCCCCGTGACACCGTCCCGTTCCGAGTACAACGCCCGCCACCTCTCCGTCCTCGAGGGCCTCGAGGCCGTCCGGAAGCGGCCGGGCATGTACATCGGCTCCACCGACTCCCGCGGGCTGATGCACTGCATGTGGGAGATCATCGACAACTCCGTGGACGAGGCCCTCGCCGGCTTCGGCCACCAGATCACGGTGGTCCTGCACGCCGACGGCGCCGTGGAGGTCCACGACGACGGCCGCGGCATCCCCATCGACCTCGAGCCGCGCACCGGGCTGACCGGCGTGGAGGTCGTCTTCACCAAGCTGCACGCGGGCGGGAAGTTCGGCGGCGGCTCCTACAGCGCCTCCGGCGGCCTGCACGGCGTGGGCGCCTCGGTGGTCAACGCGCTCTCCGCCCGCCTGGACGTCCAGGTGGACCGCGGCGGGAAAACCTACCAGATGTCCTTCCGGCACGGCGAGCCCGGCCGCTTCGTGGACCAGGGCCGGCCCTCCCCGCACGCCCGGTTCGAGCCGTTCGTGGAGGGGTCGGTGCTCGACGTCGTCGGCAAGGCCAAGCGGGGCGTCACCGGCACCCGGATCCGGTACTGGGCGGACGAGCAGATCTTCACGGCGGACGCCCGGTTCAGCTACGAGGAGCTCGCCAAGCGCGCCCGCCAGACCTCGTTCCTGATCCCCGGGCTGCGCATCACCGTGCGCGACCAGCGGGGCCTGCCCGGCACGCCGGGGGAGTTCGGGACCCACGAGGAGGTGTTCCAGCACGACGGCGGGATCTCCGAGTTCGTGGAGTACCTCGCCGCCGACAGCTCGGTCACCGACGTGTGGCGGTTCCAGGGCGAGGGCCGGTTCAAGGAGAACGTCCCGGTCCTGGACGAGAACGGCCGCTCCAAGCTCACGGAGCTGGACCGCACGTGCGAGGTCGACGTCGCCCTGCGCTGGGGCATCGGCTACGACACGTCCCTGCGCTCGTTCGTGAACATCATCGCGACCCCCAAGGGCGGCACCCACCAGGCCGGCTTCGAGGCGGCCCTGCTGAAGACGTTCCGGAAGCAGATCGAGGCCAACGCCCGCAAGCTCAAGGCCGGCAGCGACAAGATCGAGAAGGACGACGTCCTGGCCGGGCTCACGGCCGTGCTCACGGTGCGGCTGGCGGAGCCGCAGTTCGAGGGCCAGACCAAGGAGGTCCTGGGCACCCCGGCCGTGCGCCAGATCGTGAGCCGGGTGATCGAGAAGGAGCTGACCGCCAAGCTCACGGCCACCGGCCGCCACGACAAGCAGCAGGCCGGGCAGCTGCTCGAGAAGGTCGTGGCGGAGATGAAGTCCCGCATCTCCGCGCGGGTGCACAAGGAGACCCAGCGGCGCAAGAACGCCCTGGAGACCTCCTCGATGCCGGCCAAGCTCGTCGAGTGCCGCTCGAACGACGTGGAGCGCTCCGAGCTGTTCATCGTGGAGGGCGACTCCGCGCTCGGCACGGCGCGGCTGGCCCGGTCCTCCAACTACCAGGCGCTGCTGCCGATCCGCGGCAAGATCCTCAACGTGCAGAAGGCGTCCATCACGGACATGCTCGCCAACACGGAGTGCGCCGCGCTCATCCAGGTCATCGGCGCCGGCTCGGGGCGCACCTTCGACCTCACCGCCGCCCGCTACGGCAAGGTCATCATGATGACGGACGCCGACGTCGACGGCGCGCACATCCGCACCCTGCTGCTCACGCTGTTCTACCGCTACATGCGCCCGCTCGTGGAGGCCGGGCGGGTCTACGCGGCGGTGCCCCCGCTGCACCGGGTGGAGATCGTCAACGCCGGCGGCAAGGCCAACGAGATGGTCTACACGTACTCCGAGCGCGAGCTCACGGACCTGCTCGCCCGGCTCGAGGCGGAGGGGCGGCGGTACAAGGAGCCCATCCAGCGCTACAAGGGCCTGGGCGAGATGGACGCGGACCAGCTCGCGGAGACGACCATGGACGTCCGGCACCGGATGCTGCGCCGGATCCGGGTGGAGGACGCCGAGGCCGCCGAGCACGCCTTCTCCCTGCTCATGGGCTCCGAGGTGGCCCCGCGCAAGGACTTCATCATCGAGGGCGCCACGCACCTGGACCAGGAGCGCATCGACGCCTGAGCGCGCGGGACGGCGGGCGCACCGAGGGCCGGTGCCCTGGTGCGGCCGCTACGCTGGGCAGGGACGAGCGACCGTCCCCGAGGAAGGACCCCGCATGACCGCCACCGGCCCGCACACCCCGTCCCCCGCACCCGGCCGGCCCCGGCCAGTCACCGTCACCGTGACCGGTGCCGCGGGCCAGATCGGCTACGCCACCGTCTTCCGGGCCGCGGCGGGTGACCTCCTCGGCCCCGGCACCCCCGTCCGCCTGCACCTGCTCGAGCTCCCGCAGGCGCGGCGGGCCGCGGAGGGCACCGCCCTGGAGCTGCAGGACGGGGCGTTCCCGCTGCTCGACGGCGTGGAGGTCTTCGAGGACGCGGACGCCGCGTTCGACGGCGCCTCGGTGGGGCTGCTCATCGGGGCCCGCCCCCGGTCCCAGGGCATGGAGCGGTCCGACCTGCTCGAGGCCAACGCCGGGATCTTCTCGGTCCAGGGGCGGGCCGTCAACCGCGGCGCCGCCGAGGACTTCCGGGCCGTGGTGGTCGGCAACCCCGCCAACACCAACGCCTACATCGCCGCCTCGCACGCCCCGGACGTCCCGCGCGAGCGCTTCACCGCCCTCACCCGGCTCGACCACCACCGCGCGCTGGCCCAGCTCGCCGCGACCACCGGGGCCCGCGTCGACGAGATCGACGGCGTGGCCGTGTGGGGCAACCACTCGGCGAGCCAGTACCCCGACCTGACCCACGCCACGGTCGGGGGCCGGCCGGCGCTCGAGGTGCTGGCCGGGGAAGGCCACGACCTCGCCTGGGTGGACGACACCTTCATCCCCCGGGTGGCGCGCCGCGGCGCGGAGATCATCGACGTGCGCGGCGGCTCCTCGGTGGCCTCGGCGGCCCACGCGGCCCTGTGCCACGTCCGCGACTGGGTCCTGGGCACCCCCGAGGGCACGTGGACGTCCATGGCGGTCGCGTCCGACGGCTCCTACGGCGTGCCGGAGGGACTCGTCAGCTCGTTCCCGGTGGTCTGCCGGGACGGCCGGGCAGCGATCGTGCCGGACCTCGAGCTGGACGAGTTCTCCCGCGCCCGCATCGACCGCTCCGTCCGGGAGCTCGAGGAGGAGCGGGCGGCGGTGGAGCAGATGGGGCTGCTCGGGCCCCGCCGCTGAGCCTCAGCCGTAGGCCGGGCCCACCGCGTCGATCACCTGGTCGGTGGGCACGCCCGAGCCGTCCCGGCGCCCGTGCTCGGTGGGCAGGGCCCGGGCCACGCCCGAGGCCGCGACCGCCTTGGCCGGTCCGTGCCCCACCCAGGCCAGGGCCAGTCCCGTCTCGCCCTTGAGGAACCGGTGCGCGCGCACCCCTCCGGTGGCCCGGCCCTTGGGCGGGTACTCCGAGAACGGGGTGACCTTCACCGAGTACTGCGACATGCCGGGCAGCACCTCGTCGGCGCGGGCGAGGGTCACGACCACGGGCGTCTCGTCCGCGGCGCGGACCGCCCCGAAGAAGACCACGGCGTCCCCCGCGACCAGCTTGACCCCGGCGACGCCGCCCGCGGTCCGGCCCTGGGGGCGCACCGCACCGGCCTCGAAGTGCAGCAGCTTCCCGTCCCGGGTCACGAACACCAGCTCGTCCTCCGCGGCGGCGGACTCGGCGAGGCCGACCACCTCGTCGTCGTCCTTGAGCGTGATGACCTCCCAGTCCTCGCGGTTGAGCGGATACTCGGGGCTGACCCGCTTGACCACGCCGTTGCGGGTGCCCAGGGCCAGCACCGCGTTGAGCGGCGCGAGCCCCACGAGCCGCTCCCCGCGGCCGAGGGTGAGGAAATCCTTGACCGGGACGCCGTCGCCCAGCTTCGGGGTGCCCTCGAAGGCGGTCAGCACGGGCACGTCCATCACCTGGACGCGCAGCATGCGCCCGGTGGACGTGACCGCCCCGATCTCCCCGCGGGCGGTGGCGCGCACCGCGGAGACCAGGGCGTCGTGCTTGATCCGCCGGGGCGGGTCCACCAGCGGGACCTGGGAGGGCGTGCGGGCGAGCTGGCCCGAGGTGGACAGGAAGACCCAGCAGGGGTCGTCGGCGATCTCGAGCGCGAGCCCGCCCGCCGCCGTCCGCCCCGGTGCGGGGGCCGCCGCCGCGGCGACGGGCGCCGGCAGGGCCTCCGACTCCAGCAGCTCGGTGCGCCGGTCGTCGCCGTGGACCTCCGCGACCTCCGCGAGCTCCGCGGAGACCAGGGCCCGCAGCCGCGAGTCCGAGGCGAGGGTCTCCTCGAGCTCGGCGATCTCCCGGCGCAGCTCCTCCTGCTCCTTCTCGAGCTCGATCCGCGAGTACTTGGTCAGCTGCCGCAGCCGCAGCTCGAGGATGTGGTCGGCCTGCACGCGGCTGAGGTCGTACACGGCCATGAGCCGTTCCCGGGCCACGGCGGTCTCGTCGGAGGAGCGGATGATCTGGATGACCTCGTCGATGTCGACGATCGCCACGAGCAGGCCCTCGACCAGGTGCAGGCGGTCGCGCCGCTTGGCCAGCCGGAAGCCGGTGCGCCGCCGGACCACCGACAGCCGGTGCTCCACGTAGACCCGCAGCAGCTCCAGGAGGCCCATGGTGCGGGGCCGTCCGTCCACGAGGGCAACGTTGTTGATCCCGAAGGAGTCCTCCATGGGCGTGTACTTGTAGAGCTGCTGGAGGACGGCCTGCGGGTTGAAGCCGTTCTTGACCTCGATGACCAGCCGCAGGCCGTTCTTGCGGTCGGTCAGGTCCACGACGTCGGAGACGCCCTGGAGCTTCTTGGCCTGCGCCGCCTCCTTGATCTTCTCGGTGACCTTCTCGGGCCCCACCATGTAGGGCAGCTGGGTGACGACGATGCCCTGCTTGCGGGGGGAGATCTGCTCGACCGAGACCTTCGCGCGGGTCTTGAAGGAGCCGCGCCCGGTCCGGTAGGCGTCCCGGATCCCGTCGAGGCCCACGATCCGCCCGCCCGAGGGCAGGTCCGGGCCCGGGACGAAGCGCATGAGCTCTTCGAGCGTCGCCTCGGGGTGCTCCACGAGGTGCCGGGCGCCCGCGACGACCTCGCGCAGGTTGTGCGGGGCCATGTTCGTGGCCATGCCCACCGCGATGCCGGAGGAGCCGTTGACCAGCAGGTTGGGGAACGCCGCGGGCAGCACGCCCGGCTGGGTGAACTGGTTGTCGTAGTTGGGCACGAAGTCGACGACGTCCTCGTCGAGGTCGGCCGTCAGCGCCAGGGCGGCCGGGGCCATCCGGGCCTCGGTGTAGCGGGAGGCGGCGGGGCCGTCGTCGAGGGAGCCGAAGTTGCCGTGCCCGTCCACGAGCGGCAGGCGCATCGCGAAGGACTGGGCGAGCCGGACCATCGCGTCGTAGATGGCGGAGTCGCCGTGCGGGTGCAGCTTGCCCATCACCTCGCCCACGACGCGGGCGCTCTTGACGTGGCCGCGGTCCGGGCGCAGCCCCATCTGGTTCATCATGAACAGGATGCGCCGCTGCACGGGCTTGAGCCCGTCCCGGGCGTCGGGCAGGGCGCGGGAGTAGATGACGGAGTACGAGTACTCGAGGAAGCTCGTCTCCATCTCGGAGGTCACGTCGATGTCGACGATGTTCTCCCGGAAGTCGGGGGGCAGCTCGTCCTCGGCGGACGGGCGGGAGGGCGCACGGCGGCGTGCCATCACAGCGGGGGGTCCTTCGGTCGTGGGTCGGTCCGGGGCGGGCCCGGCGGCTCGGCGTTCGAGATCGTGCGGGGACGCACCGGGACGCACCGTTGACGGTGCAGGTTTGTCTACTAGCCTGAAGTCTATGGTTCCAGAGACCGCGGACACGGACGACGCCGGGCAGTACCCCGAGTACTGGGAGGCCGACGTCATCCTCCGCGACGGCGCGACGGCGCAGCTGCGCCCGATCTCCCCGGAGGACAAGGACGCGCTCCTGGCCTTCCACCAGTCGCAGTCCGAGAACTCCATCTACCTGCGCTTCTTCTCCTACAAGCCCACCCTCTCCGCCCGGGAGCTGGAGCGGTTCACCCGCGTGGACCACCGGGACCGCGTCTGCTTCGTGCTGGTGCTGGCGGACCGGATCATCGGCGTGGGCCGCTACGACCGCACGGACCGGCACGACGACGCCGAGGTCGCGTTCATGATCTCGGACGCCCACCAGGGGCGGGGCATCGGCTCGATCCTGCTGGAGCACCTCGCCGCGGCCGCGCGCGAGAACGGGATCGACCACTTCTCCGCGGAGGTCCTGCCCGAGAACCGCAAGATGCTCCGCGTGTTCGCGGAGGCGGGCTACGAGCTCACCCGCAAGTTCGACGACGGCGTGGTGGTGGTCGGCTTCGACATCGACCCGACCGAGAAGTCGCTGGCCGTGATGGCCGCGCGGGAGCACCGCGCCGAGGCCCTCTCCATGGCCGACCTCCTCTCCCCGTCCTCGATCGCCGTGATCGGGGCGTCGCGGGACCCCGGCCACGCCGGGCACGCGCTGGTCGAGCACCTCGTCGCCTCCGGGTTCGCCGGCCGGCTCAGCGGGGTGAGCCCCACGCCCTTCGAGCGGGAGGGCATGACCCACGCCACCTCGATCGGGGAGGTCCCCGAGCCCGTGGACCTCGCCGTGGTCGCCGTGCCCGTCGACCAGGTGGCCGACGTCGTGGACCAGTGCGGCGCGGCGGGCGTGCGCGCCGTCGTGGTGGTCACGGGCGGGTACGCCGAGGCCGGCGCGGCGGGCCGGGCCCGGCAGACCGAGCTGGTGCGCCGCGCTCGCTCCTACGGGATGCGCGTGGTCGGCCCGGCGAGCCTGGGTCTCTACAGCACGGCCCCGGAGTCCCGCTTCAACGCCTCCATCCTGCCCACCGTGCCGCGGGAGGGCCCGCTGGGGCTGTTCAGCCAGTCCGGGGCCATCGGCATGATGCTCAACGCGGCCGCGCTGCGCCACGACGTGGGCGTGTCCACGTACCTCTCCGCCGGCAACCGGGCCGACGTCTCCGGCAACGACATGATGCAGTACTGGGAGGACGACGCCGCGACCCGCGCGTGCGGGCTCTACCTGCAGTCCGTGGGCAACCCGCGCAAGTTCTCCCGGATCGCCCGCCGGCTGTCCCTGACCAAGCCCGTGATTGTGGCCAAGAGCGAGGTCACCGGTCTCCGGCTGCCGCCCGGCCACACCGGGCGCACCACCCAGGCCCCGCCGGGGGCCCTGGACGCGATGTTCCGGCAGGCCGGCGTGATCCGCGCGGACACGAGCGAGCACCTCATGGACGTGGCCGGGATCCTCGCCGGCCAGCCCCTGCCCGCGGGCGCCCGCACGGCCCTCGTCTCCAACGCGCTGGCCCTGGGCCAGCTCATGGAGGACCGGTGCATGCAGCTGGGGCTGGACGTCGCGGTGACCCAGGCGGGGGTCCGGACCGCGGACGGCGGGGAGGACGCCCTCGAGGCGCTGCGGGCGGCCGTCGACAGCTGCCTCGGCGCCGAGGCCGTCGACTCCGCCGTGGTCACGCTGATGCCGATCCCGGGTGCCACGCCGGAGCGCGTGGCCGAGCTCGTGGGCCGGGTGGGGCGGGAGCACGGCAAGACCGTGGTGGTCGTCTTCACGGGCAGCACCGAGCCCGGAGCGGTCTCCGCCCTGCACCACGCCGAGGACGGACTGGACGTGCCCTGCTTCGACTCCCCGGGGGCGGCCCTGCGCGCGCTCGCCAAGGTCGTGGACTACACCCGGTGGCGCGCCCAGGACCAGGGCAGCCTCGCCGAGCCGAAGGGCATCGACGCGGAGGCGGCGGAGACCTTCGTGGAGAAGATCCTGCCCAGCGTCACCGGCGACGAGCTGCTCGAGCTGGACGGGGACCAGGCGCGGGAGCTGCTGGAGACCTACGGGGTGGGCCTGCTGCCCAGCGAGCGGTTCACCGATCCCGAGGACGCCCTGGCCGCCGCCGACCGGCTCGGCTACCCCGTGGCCCTCAAGACCACCGACCCCAACCTCCGGCACCGCCTGGACCTGGGCGGCGTGCAGCTCAACATCCAGGACGACGCGCAGCTGCGGGCGGCCATCGAGACCATGCACCGGGCGCTCGCCCCCTTCGGCACCTTCGACCTCGAGGTGCAGGCCATGGCCCCCACCGGCCAGTCGGTGGTGCTCCGGGCCATCGAGGACCCCCTGATCGGCCCCGTGGTCTCGTTCGGGATGGCGGGGGACGCGGTGAACCTCCTCGAGGACTGGGCCCACCGGGTCCCGCCGCTCACCGACCAGGACGTGCGGCGGATGGTCCGCGAGCCCAAGGCCTCGCGCAAGCTCTTCGGCCACCAGGGGGTCCCGGCCGCGGACGTCGACCGGCTCGAGGACCTCGTCGCCCGGGTGGCGCTGCTCAAGGACCGGCACCCCGAGATCGCCCGCGTGGAGCTGAACCCCGTGCTCGTCTCCAGCGGCTCCGTGACCGTGCTGGGGGCCTCGGTCGGCATCGGCAACGCCCGGCAGCGGACGGACAGCGCGCGCCGGGCCATGCGCAGCTAGGCGGGCCCGGACTTCGTGGCGGACACCATAGCCGGTCGGTACACCCTCATCGACCCCATCGCGCGCGGCGGCAGCGGCTCCGTGTGGCGGGCCTGGGACGGCCGGCTCCAGCAGCTGTGCGCGGCCAAGGTGCTGCGCCAGCGCGACTCCGCGGACCTGCTGCGCTTCGCGCGGGAGCAGTCGGTGAAGCTGGACCACCCGCACGTGCTCGCCCCCTACGGGTGGGCCGCGGAGGACGCGCACGTGGTCATCGCGATGCCCCTCGTGCACGGCGGCACCCTGGAGTCCGCGCTGCTCGACAACGGGGCCGCCTCGGTGGAGCTGACCGAGGAGGTTCTCGCCCAGCTGCTCCAGGCCCTGCAGTTCGTGCACGCCCAGGGCTGGGTGCACCGGGACGTGAAGCCGGGCAACCTCATGCTGGACAGCACCGGGACGGGCCGCCCCCACGTCCTCCTCTCCGACTTCGGCATCGCCGTGCGCGTCCAGGACGCCCGGCTGACCCGGACGGGCACCGTGGTGGGCACGCCCGGCTACCTGCCCCCGGAGGCCTACGAGCTCACCGACCCGAACCCCGCGCAGGACCTCTACGCGGCGGGCATCACCGCGCTGCGGATGCTCGACCCCTCGCTGGAGCCGCAGGAGAGCCTGGGGCCCAACGATGCGCGCGCCGTGGTGGGGGAGCAGGGCGACCTCGCGGAGCACCTCGCCGCCCTCCTCACCCCGGACCCCGCCCAGCGCCGCGACGCGGCCGTCACCGTGCTCCACGAGCTCACCGCGGGCGCGGCGAGACGGCGCTTCGACCCTGCCCGCACCCGGGACGGCGAGCCGTTCGAGGTCTTCGACGTCCTCGAGCCGCTGCCGGAGCCGTGGGCGAGCCGGGTGCTGACCGGGTGGGACGGCACGGAGGGGACGGACGGGACGACCGGCGCCGGGCTCGGCGGCGGAGCCGCCGCGGGCGCGGAGGCCGGCGGCCGGTTCCCGGACGGCCCCGACACCC